>JAEYRC010000286.1 GCA_023409675.1 Bacteroidota bacterium | reverse complement strand
GCCGACTACCTGTTCTCGGGGCATATCCATCCCGGCGTCAGCATATCGGGCATGGGCAAACAAACCCTTCGTTTTCCCTGCTTCTACTTTAGCACCGACTATTGCATACTTCCGGCATTTAGTAAGTTCACCGGATCTGTCGCTATGGAAAAAGGCAATGGAGAAATCATCTACGCGATCGTGAACAATACCCTGATCCGCATCTGACAACATGGTATACATCGCTTACAGACCAGAGTATGTTCATGAGCTCCCCGAAGGGCACCGCTTTCCGATGCTTAAATATGAACTGATCCCTCAACAGTTGCTGCGGGAGGGCACCATAACGTCTGGCCAGTTGTTTGCACCCGATGCCTCTTCAGCCGAGACCGTTCTGCTGACGCACAGCGCCGGATACCTCAATAAACTGCTTGATCAGACACTTTCGGCTACAGATACCCGAAAGATCGGATTTCCCCAGTCGCCGGAATTAACCAGCCGTGAATTGTTTATCACCCAGGGCAGCATCGACTGTTGTTATCATGCCCTCCGGCATGGCATAGCGCTGAATGTTGCCGGGGGAACACATCACGCCTTCCGCGACCGCGGTGAAGGATTCTGCCTGCTGAACGATTTTGCGGTAGCGGCAAATTTTCAGCTGCAGCAGCGACTTGCTCATAAGATCCTGATCATAGACCTTGATGTTCACCAGGGTAACGGTACAGCCAGCATCTTCACTGATGAGCCCCGGGTTTTTACCTTCAGTATGCATGGCAGGCATAATTATCCATTCAGAAAAGAGCATAGCGATCTGGATATTCCGCTGGAGGATAATACGAATGACGAGGAATATCTAAAACAATTGGAGGATACCTTACCCCGCCTGATCCAGTCGGTTCAGCCGGATTTCGCTTTTTATCTGTCGGGGGTGGATATTCTTTCCACCGACCGTTTCGGCAAACTGAATATTTCTATGGAGGGATGTCGCCAGCGCGACCGTTATGTCTTATCAACCCTGCAACAACATCGCATACCCGTAACCGTTGCTATGGGTGGAGGCTATTCGAAAGAATTGAAGCATATCGTTGAAGCACATTGCAACACTTTTCGGGTGGCCATGGACCTTTATGGATGATCTATCCCGAATCAATACCGTACAGCGCGCTGATTTTTGAAATTCCGTGAGAGCTGATTGTAGTCCAGAAAGTAAATGAACCGCAGGGTTACTTCATTCCCGTGTGGTGAAGCCAGCATACGGCGGGTATTGCTCAGGTAAGTATTGTATTGATTTCCGTTGATGAAGGATTCGTAATCGAGGCCCAGCCAGTTTTTCCAGCCCAGGATGATCCGGCTGCCCAACCTGAAATCCCAGGTATAGAATACATCAAGATTAAAGGCATTGTAGTTCTCATCCTGGTCGGAAGGATCGAGATCAAATCGGGGTGTCCAGTGACCATCGGGTAACACATCATAGAGATCGGTATTGATCAACCGGTTCCAGTAATGCCGCGCCCTGAAGGTCAGGTTCATTCTTGATGTAAAGTTATAGATACCGCTCACCAGGGTGGTAACATCGGTATACTTACGTCGCGCGAGGAGGGGCTCTCCGGTTATAGCATCTCTCCTGAAGGCATAACCGAACTGACCATTATCATGCCTCCGCGAAAAATCGGCCTCAATACTAAAACGATCACTGAAGCGGTAACGCAGTCCAACCTGGGTTTTATAATATGGATCATCTGCCAGCGGTCCTTCCGCCACCTCAAACGACCAGCTTGCAAAAAGCCGTTTTCTGCTGTCGGAACTACCATCGAAGTACAGGTAATATTGAGGCGCACGTTTAAGTCGCTTGCGGGGGGTATCGAAGATGCTTGCCGGTGTTTGCAGTTCAAAAAAATCATTGAACCAAAAGGGAAGTGAACCCGCGTTGATGCGGAGATCCCAGAAGTTGTTAAAGATCCAGAAGGCGTAGGCATTCACTTCGGTCTGCTGGTATAGCGTTGGTCGATACAGGTACGACTGGGTGATATTGAACCCATATTGCTGGTTGATAAAATTCTTTGTTGGCTGAAAGATATTATAGCTGAATTCTCCTTTATTGGTGATCTGGTTAGGAGAAAGCTGAAAGCCCAGGTCGTTGGGATCGTAATTGTGCGAAATAATATCATTCGATACCGAGAACTGAACCTTCCCGCTGACCTTTCCGAATTCGGTATAGTTATGAAAACCATCATAACTTTTAATGGGATCGAAAATCTTACTGTAGCGGGGTTTAACGATCAGTCCGTATAAATTCTTCTTATCATATAACGCTAAATCTATTCCTGTTACATTCGCATCCCGCGCCGATCCGTTGCGCAGTACATTCGTATTGGTAAAGGTGATATACGACCGGTTCTTAAGCGCCTGATCGAGTACAAATACATTGTAATTGGTTAATGCTTCGGTTTGGATGATCGTGTCTCTTCCATTATTGACGTTTCGAAGCGTAGCATGGGTTGGCTGTCCAACCGCGTTAAACACGCCGATACCCAGATTTTTACGGGTTCGACCCGAAAATTTCAGGGCATTGTAGATTCGGGTGATCTCCGGATTTTTCAAAATATCATAATCCTGCAGGCTGCCGTTTTTCACCTCATTATTGATACGCTGAAAGTTCTCGGGCGTCCGGCCGATTCTTCTGGAATAAAAAATACCTGCCTTATTGAACAATTCCGTTCCTTCTGTAAAAAACTGCCGGTTTTCCCGGAACTGGATCTCGAAGGGCGAAATATTGTTTACGACGTTATCGGAAATCACCTGGCCAAAATCGGGAATAAGTGTCGCATCGAGCGTAAAACTTTCACTGATGCCATATTTGACATCCATACCTCCGCTCTTCAGCCAATCCTGTTTATACGGCGCATTCATTACCGGCTGACTCCGGATCCCGGTACTCACGTAGGGTGAAAAACTCAGCCGTAACGGTGGGCGGATATTGGTCAGTCCGGATAGCAGCCCAAACTGGTTAACGAGCCCGCTTACATTCGGATCCACCGGGTTCCAGAAAGAGGTTTCGTTGAAGCGACGGGTAAAGCGTAGAAACTGGAGGCCCCATTCCTGAACGGGGAGGCTGGAAAAACGGATGGAAAAGAGAGGAATACGCATTTCCACTGACCAGCCGGTGGAATCAAAAGCGACCTGGCTTTCCCATACGGCGTCCCAGCTCAGGTCTCCATAAATGCCATATCCTGTGCTGGCATTCGGCGACACCCGCGCATCAGTTTGCACATTACGGGCAGTCACCAGAAACTGATAGGCATTCTGCCGGTCGTTATAGGTATCGATAAATACAGAAAAATAATCCACATCACTTGACCGCGATTCATCCCTTACCGTAAACTGCTTTCGGATCTTCTGCGGGTCATCGGCCATCCTGGCGCCGATATAAATTGCCGCGTCGTCGTATAATACCTTCACCCAGGTTGGCTGGTGAGCCGGTGCGCCATAGGCCGGGCTATTGGTGATGAAGTCGGTAGCTGCCGGCACCTGCTGCCAGACTGCATCGTTTAAAACACCATCAATGCGGGGTATTTCAGTCGTTCTGCCGGTCTGCAATGTTTTAACCTGTGCAACCCCCACGCCATAGCTCACCAGTAAAAATAATATGAAAATTAATGCTTTGTGCATGCAGTTCCACTGCCGATCGTATCGCGCAGCCTTCCTTTTGTTTAGTCTATCGGTTTAGAGGTCTTGTTCAGGGTGATAAAAATAATTATTTTTTCTTCTCCGTGGAAGAAAACCGGGTATTTGTAGCACAGGATAAGGCCAGGCTCAGGGTTTTCCCTGTACCAAGACAAAAAACCGCTACTTTTTGCTGCTTAAGAAGGGCTAATCTTAATTCATCTTATTCTTTAGAGATGCGACCTGGTCCTGCAGGTTACTGACAAGATTGGCCAGTTGATTAACATCCCAGCGGGGCTGTGTATTGGTTTTGGTGATGATGAAAGAGGCTTGCCAGATTTCCAGCAGGTCGGCGGCATTGATGGTATACGGCTGGTAGGAAGGATTATCACTCACGAGCGTGAGCTTGTTTTTAGATTTAGGATTTTTCAGAATGCGTTTATAGACAATGCCTTCGGTTTTAGAAACCAGGATATAGGTCTGATTGGCTTTAAGTCCGTCCAGGTTTTCCACCCGTTCCCCTACGATGACAGACCCGCTGGGGGTGGGCATCATAGAATCGCCCATGATCTCAAAAGCCCGGTAATTCCCCGGTGCCAGCATAGGCAGGGTAAAGGTGTTCAGTTCATCAATAAATTCCGGATCACCATAACCGGCCAGGTAACCGGCGGCGGCTTTTACCGGCACAAACTGAATATCCGCCGATCCGGCAGCCAGTTTCTGCGCGCGCCGGCGGGCCAGGTAACTGCCACTTGTATCCCCCAGATCTTTCAACAGGAGTTCGTCAAGGCTTAGCTTGAAAATATCTTTCAGTTGTTCCAGCACTTCAATTCTTGGCTCTGCCCGCTCCTCTTCATAAGCCCCGAGAAGCGAACGCTTGATCTTCAATCGGGTAGCAAACTCTTCCTGCGTCCAGCCACGAAGACGGCGGAGGTATTTCAGATTTTTTCCGGCAAAAGACATGACTAATAAATTTAGTGTTCAAATTACTAATATTTTTACCATATGGCCAAATATTACACCTGAAAATCTACTGGTCACCAACAGATTGAAGCTGGCCTACCGATTGCCGTTTATGGAAATCAGTGTTGCTTTAAACGATATTCCCCGTTAAAACATGTTGTTTTTCTTACCTTTGCATCCCTGTCAAACTAGCTTATTTTAACCATAGCATCATATTTGACTGATGTTAGGCGGTTTTTCAGCAAACACACATTCAAATCATTCATACGTATACTATATGCTAGGTTTCATATCAAAGATTTTCGGGGGAAGTAAATCGGAAAAAGATGTCAGGTTACTGCAGCCGCAACTTACCTCGATCAATGAATTTTTCACCGCTTACCAGCAACTCAGCAACGATGAACTCAGGGGTAAAACAGCGGAATTCAAACAACGGATAAGCGAATATTTAAAAGATACGGACAAAGAAATTGAATCCCTGGAACAACAGGCCGAAGCGCTGAACTTTGGAGAGATCGCGGCAAAAGATGACTTGTATCAGCAGATCGATCAATTGAAAAAAGACCGCGATAAGAAACTGGAGGAAGTGCTGAAAGAGATTCTTCCCGAAGCTTTTGCTGTGGTTAAGGAAACAGCGCGCCGCTTTTCGCAAAATACCGAAGTGGTGTCTACGGCAACAGAAGCCGACAAACTCCTGGCTGTAAAAAAAGAGCATGTTACGATAGACGGTGAGAATTCCGTGTACAGCACCACCTGGAATGCGGGTGGAAATAAGGTAACCTGGAATATGGTTCATTATGATGTGCAGTTGATCGGGGGTATTGTGCTGCATTCCGGAAAGATTGCGGAAATGGCTACCGGTGAGGGTAAAACCCTGGTATCTACCCTGCCCGCATACCTGAATGCCCTGTCTGGACAAGGAGTACATATCGTTACCGTGAACGACTACCTCGCCAAACGTGACTCGGAGTGGAACGGTCCGATCTATGAATGGCTTGGACTAACGGTTGATTGTATCGACCGGCATCAGCCCAACAGCAATGAGCGTCGAAAGGCCTACCAGGCAGATATCACCTATGGTACCAATAACGAATTCGGTTTTGACTACCTGCGGGATAATATGGTGCACAGTCCGGAGGAAATGGTACAGCGCAAACATCACTTTGCCATGGTGGATGAGGTTGACAGTGTGTTGATCGATGATGCCCGTACACCACTGATCATTTCCGGCCCGGTACCCAAGGGCGATGAACAGCAATACCATATATTGAAACCC
>JAEYRC010000274.1 GCA_023409675.1 Bacteroidota bacterium | reverse complement strand
CCCGACTATTCTTTTGCCTTAGCCAATGGAGGTATGGACTTCGATAAGATTCTTCGGCAGGGCAGGACTGATGACGGGTGAAAGGCGGTGGAAAAATTTGACATACCTGAAATGTACCGCAATTCGGGTTTGCTTCAGGCGCTGTTCTACACGACCGTATTCGATGAAACCGGCAGACCCGTAAGCCGCCGGGAGCTGGCTTCCTGGTTTACGCAGGAGGTGTTTCTGGGATTAAAGGATGATGGCTATAATTATTTTCCGCTTGCCCGTAAAATACAGTTTCCGGTTATTGCCCTGAATAAAGAAGGACGGGCGGTGACAGCAAATGCAAAGGTTAAGGTCATCAAAAAAGAATACCGAACCGTGCTCTCCAAATCCGGTGGTTATTTCCGCTATGATTCACAACGGGAAGATAAGATCATATCGGAACAGGACCTGTCGGTAAGTGGTGAGAACACCCAGTTTAGCTTTACGCCACACAGCCCCGGTAACTATGAACTTCGGTTATACCTCCCCGGTGCGGCATCCTACACCCTGCGTGAATTTTACAGTTATGGCCACTGGGGTGGCGATAACCATTCCTTCGCTGTTAACACAGAGGGGCATATCGATATTTCCACCGATAAAAATTCCTATGAAACCGGCGAAAAAGCGCGGGTATTATTCAAAACACCCTTCAGCGGAAAACTGCTGGTAACACTGGAAACCGATAAGGTGTTATCGCATCAGTATATTGAAGTTAACGGCAGAACCGCAAGCATGGAACTGAATGTGGAGGAGCAGCACCTCCCGAATGTTTATATTACCGCAACGCTGATCAAGCCGCACCGGCTGAGCGATATTCCGCTTACCGTAGCTTATGGATTTCAGCGGATTATTGTCGGCCAGCAATCGCGGCGAAATAGGCTAACGATAAGCGCTGTTGAGAAATCCCGTTCCAATACCACACACCAGGTACGTGTTAAAGCGGAACCGGGCAGTTATGTGACCCTTGCAGCAGTGGATAACGGCGTTTTACAGGTCAGCGATTTTAAAACCCCTGACCCGTTTGAATTTTTCTATGCCGCCCGTGCGCTGGGTGTTGAAGGTTATACGATCTATCCATTATTGTTTCCGGAGATCCGTTCCAGTACCGGCGGTGATGGCGCTGCAGATATGCAGAAACGCGTCAATCCTATGCCGGCAAAACGAATAAAGATCCTGTCGTACTGGAGTGGAATAACCCGTACCAATAATTCCGGCGAAGCCACTTTTTCAGTCAATATTCCGGCATTCAGTGGTGAGCTGCGCCTGATGGCGGTGGCGTATAAAGATAAGCGCTTTGGCAGCGCTTCGAAGAATATGACCGTTGCCGATCCGCTGGTGATGAGCCCGGCCCTGCCACGGTTTTTGGCGCCTGGTGATTCGGCCGCATACTCGGTTATGCTGACGAATACCACCGGTTCAGTAATGTCTGCAAAACTTTCGGTCACCACCTCATCCGGTGCTCGCATCACCGGAAATTCGGTTAGGGATATCCGTATTCAACCCAATGCCGAACACCGGGAACAGTTCGGACTGCTTGCCGGTAATGCGGTGGGCGTGGAAAAGATCACTACCAGACTTACAGCGGGTAATGAAACCTTCACGGATATAACGGAAATGAGTATACGACCAGCTTCTCCTCTGCAAAAGCGCAGCGGCTCGGGCAGCATACAGGGTGGAAGTTCCGTTAAGATCGACCTGCCTGTAAATGATTTCCTGGATGGCACAACCCAATACCGCTTGTCGGTTGGCCGTAATCCGGTGCTTGACCTGGCCGGACTGTACCGTTTCCTGGTGCAGTATCCGTATGGCTGTACCGAACAGGTGATCTCTGCCGCTTTTCCTCAACTGTATTATCCTGAATTGACTGCCGCATCGGGCAGCACCGCGCACGCGCAGAATATTGCCGAAGCGATCCGCCGGATTAAAGTTCGGCAGGTGTACAACGGGGGCATTCTGCTCTGGGAGGGTTCTTCAGCCGCACATTGGTGGACCTCGGTGTATGCGGCTCATTTTCTGATCGAAGCGGCAAAGGCGGGTTACGACGTAGAAGAAAAATTACTCAGCGGGCTATACGGATATATTTCGTCAAGGTTAAAAAACCGCGAAACGATCAACTATCGGTACAATCGTGATCAGCAAAAGCGGATTGCCCCCAGGGAAGTTGCATATAGCTTATATGTTCTGGCCCTGGCATCGCGCCCCGATATTCCGGTGATGAATTATTATAAGGCAAAGCCGGAAAGCCTGAGTCTCGACAGCAGGTACCTGCTCAGCGCGGCCTATGCGCTGGCGGGCGACCGGAAGCGTTTTGCGGATCTTTTGCCGGACGCCTTCAGTGGCGAGGAGTCAATGACCCAAACCGGTGGAAACTTTCATTCGCCCATTCGTGATGAAGCTATCGCGCTGGTTACCCTGTTGGAGGTTGATCCGGGAAATGCCCAGATCCCCGTGATGGCCCGGCATGTGGGCAATAAGCTGAAAGCTCGAAGCTGGTACAGCACCCAGGAAGCTTCGTTCAGCTTTCTTGCATTGGGGAAAATCGCGCGGCAGGCCTCCGCTTCTACTGCAACGGCAGAAATTTTCGTCAATGGCCGCCGTGTAGCCTCGGCAGGAGAAACCCTGCGCAGTCTTAATGAGCAGGCGCTGGGAGGACATAATATTGAAATCCGCGCCACGGGTAGCGGTCCGCTGTATTATTTCTGGGAGGCCGAAGGGATCAGTGAATCGGGAATGTATAAAGAGACAGATAACTATATTTCGGTCAGAAGGAAATTTTTTAGCCGGAACGGACAGGCTATCAACGGGTTGAATTTTAATCAGAACGACCTCGTGATTGTACAGGTAACGGTAGATAAAAAATATGATGGTCCGGTTGAGAACCTGTTGATCACGGATATACTGCCCGCCGGCTTTGAGCTTGAAAATCCGCGTACCCGGGAAATCCCCGGGATGGACTGGATCAAAAATGCCTCTACACCAGTGGCACTGGATGTGCGTGATGACCGCATCAACCTTTTTGATGACCTGACCGCAGCGCGTCAGGTGTATTACTATGCGGTGCGGGCAGTAAGTCCGGGTACCTACAAGATGGGACCCGTCAGTGCTGATGCGCTCTACAATGGAGAGATACATTCCTATCATGGAGCAGGAACCATTACCATACGTTAAAGTGCCGCTCAGGGAAAAATACCGGCACAGTGGGGATAAATTCCGACCTTTGCCGGCCTGTGCAATACGATTGCTGCTAACAGACGGAATGTATACTTATGAGCTGGAAAGAAAGAATGATTCTGATTATTCTGGCCTGCCTGAATTTTACGCATATACTGGATTTTATGGTGATGATGCCGCTGGGTAATTTCCTTATCCCGCATTTTTCCATCAGTGCGCAATATTTCAGTTGGATCGTGGCGGCATACCCGGTTACAGCATTTGTATCCGGCCTTATAGCGGCATTTTTTGTTGACCGGTTCGACCGTAAAAAAGTACTGCTGTTTGCCTACAGCGGGTTTTTAATCGGAACCTTTTGTTGCGGTATTGCTCCCGATGCCGGATTTTTGATGATGGCAAGGGTGGCTACCGGATTATTCGGTGGATTGATTTCTGCACAGGTGCTCTCAATTATTGCCGATGTTTTTCCTTATGAGAAAAGAGGGCGGGCGATGGGAACGATCTTCATGGCCTTTTCGGTTGCTTCTATTTTTGGAATTCCGTTTAGCCTCTACCTCGCAGCCCTGATCAGCTGGCATGCCCCTTTTATTTTTATTGGTATTGTTGGACTGGTACTACTTCCGCTGATCTATAAATACTTTCCTCCTATTCGGGGACATTTACAGGAAACACCTGTTGCCCGTGATAATGTATTAACGGTCTTCCAGTCGGTGTTTTCAAATCGCAGCCAGGTGCTGGCGCTGTTGCTTTCGGGTATATTGA
>JAEYRC010000269.1 GCA_023409675.1 Bacteroidota bacterium | reverse complement strand
CAATAAGGATTTTTTGTCTGCTGTAGAAAACTCTATGCCCCATCTTTCCTCCATAAATGCCAATATTTTTTTACCACGGTTCAATATAGCTTTTGCATTCCAGGCCCTGGCTTGGGAAACTTCAATTTCACTGTGCGACCCAGTATAATATCCACCAGAGGAGTTCTCGCCAGCTTTATGCTTTTTCTTAAAATCGAAACTTTTGTTAGAAAGCTGGCTGTTTTTAGAGCCACTGAGCAACACCAGATTGCCCAATGAATTGCATAAAATGCTTTTTTGCTTGGTTGTGAAATCAGAAAAAGCTGCTTTCCACTCTTTATCAGCTTCTGTTTGAGGGTAGATATGTTCGATAGAGTTGGGCGTTTTCCATTTAACTTTTTTTACTTCTTCGCCTTGCAGGTATTCTTCATACTCAAATAACAGGTACTTCAAACCAGGCCAATCGTAGTAGCCATTCTTTTTTGAGTGAGAGAATTGGTCTTTCATCAGGATCACAAACCTTTCAGGTGTGTAATAACCTTCTTCCTCATCATTTCCGTATGTCCATTCATGCAAAATGTCGGTGACTTCCCTAACTGTATATCCTGATCTTTTGTGATAAAGCGATGATGCTATTGTGGGGAAATGGGTATTACCCAACGAGCTTTTTCGGCCAGAGCAATGAAAGTTTAAAAAGATAAAGGCTTCGACTGCTTTCAGATAATTGACAGTATCATCTTCTTTTTGAGAAGTTAGAAATACGGCTAAGGTCAGCGGGCCAAAGGAACCTAAACCAAGTCTCATGAGTTTTTCAAGCCAGTATGCTTCGTCTTCGCTTAACATTTCAGCATTCAATGCCTGCCTGGGGTTGTTAATGATAAACCAGGCTTTAGATGCCTTTTGCAAACTGCTGATGTACTTCCTGACCGTTTTAAAATCTACTTCGGGTTTCGTTTGAATTGTATTCTGGACGGTATATATTTCTTTAAATATCTGCAGGTACGGAAAGTCTTTGGTTTTTTCGAAATAGTGATACATTATGAAATGGTTCCGGAGAAATATATCATCATTCAGTAGGTTTCGTTTGTTTTTCCCCAGGTATTCATAACAGGTTTTCCAAACATCGTTGATCTCTTTCCTAAGTTGCGATTTTTCAGAAGCGTCGGTGTCTGGCATTAAGGTGGTCAGATAAATAAGCCTGTTTTTAAGTTTTTCCAGGTTGGTAAGCGGCTTACCTCGGTTGTTCATTGTTTCAAACACCACAAAAATATCAAGGTCGCTTTCAATTATTTTGACATCGAATTTTAATTTTTGAGTGATAGTCCGGAATAGGTCTTCCCTTTTTGCATGCTCCCAATTTTCAATTTTTGTACGAAAAAATTTATCTGCAAATGCAAGGTTGTTTGTATAAGAAGTTTCAGGCTGGTTCTCTGCATCCGAACTTTCCTGTTTAAAAATTTTTGTTTTCAAATATTCATAGCTGGGATCATCAATCTCGTAACCAAAAATGAAAGAGTGTAGTTTTTTCTTGTCGTTCCGTTTATAAATGTATTTGGCTATCAGGTCACTCTTGGTTTGATATAGATATTGCTCATCATCCTTCATCAATTCTATGAGTATGTTCAGCAGCAGCACAATCGTGGTAATTCTCTGTTGTCCGTCAACCACGTAAAAAGGTTTAAAACTTCCGGCTTCAATAATCCAATCGTCACCTTTCCACTTTTTTAAGTCCTTAGTTTCGGGGACCTCAATTGTTAATGCTCCTGTATAGTGAAACCGCTCATTTTGAAGGTTCAGCATATCCTGCCATAAATCGTCAAGATGCATTTCCTTCCATGAATATCCCCGTTGGTAATCAGGTATTCTAAACAGCGCATTCTCAAATATTTCCTGAACTGTTTTCATTTACCTATAAGTTTGAAATTTTATCGACAAGTTGATTTTTGATATTCCTTATATCGTTTGCCACTTCTATAAAATGCCATTCAGGATAATCATATTTTTCCTTTAACGCATTTACAGCAGGCATCCACCGGTTTTCTACAAACCATTTTTTTTCTGCTTTGTCTTTGCTCATGCCGCTGATTTCTATCATCAGGTTTTTTACCGTGCCGTCTTTGCCTTTTACCCGTGCAATAAAGTCGGTGAAGTACTGACGGTCTTTGCCGTCTTTGGTATAAGGAATGGAAAAGCCTAAAAACTGGTTCTTTACATAGCATTCCACATTATCTATTTCTTCCAATGTCTTGGCACAAATTCCTTCCCAATCGCTGTCCATCACCACATAGTTTACATGGCTTTTTTCTGTGAGGTACACATCTTTTACCGTGTTGCCGTTAACATACTTGGTGCTGCTGAACTGGTTGTAGTAATTGAACACTGGTCTGATGTGCTCAATGGTATTGTTTTGCGGATTAATCCCACGGGCAATGTGGTCAACTATCTTTTTCGGGTCGTGGAAGTAAAGCAGCCGTTTAAATCGCTGGTCGGCAATATTGAGCAGTAAAACTTTTTCATTATACCATTCTTCAACAATGCTTTTCAGCTTGTTGAATTTCTGGAAACGTGGATTGCCTTCTTCATCGCTGAAATGATGTTTGATAAGCTCTTTGGTGATTAGGAAAATCAACTCATTACCTCGCTTCTCCAAAACACCTTTCACCTGTAGCCTTTCTTCCGTTACAGATATCGGACTTGCCATAATGGTTTCGGTAGGAAACTTTGAACCGTCAATTTCATAATTTTCAATGTGGGTGAAGTCGTGTTTGATTTCTCCATCCAAATTTTCCACCCGGTAGCCAGTTACATTCGGAAACGTTATTTCCATCTCTGCCTGTCTTTTAGGAATTGCAGTAACATGAGTTAAGTCAACCGGCGGTGGCGGCGGTTCGCTTTTGCCACCTTTGAACATTTTAAACGGAACTCCAATGATGTGCGCATATTCAGGCGGAAATTTTTCAATCAGGTTTTCAGGCTTGAACCGGTGTTTGTCTTTTGGGTCAACTTCTTCACCTGTATCCTTGCGATAGGTTTTTAGAAGGTAGTTCATTCTGCGTAAAGCCCTTCCTGCCACCTGCTCGCAAAGCAGTTGAGAGCCAAAAGCCCGCAAGCCCATGATGTGGGTTACCGTGTTGGCATCCCAACCTTCGGTTAGCATGGAGACAGAAACCACACAGCGAATGTGTGAACCTAATTTTCCCTGCTGTCCAACAGTGTTTACCACTTCCCGCAAAATCTCCGCATCTGAAATGTTCTCCACACTTCCCTGTCCGTGCATACGTGCATAGGTCTTTTTGAACTCTTCTATTTCAGCCGCAAAAATCCTTTTAAAATCGTCATTAATTTGTTCGCCATTTTCCAATGCATCGCTGTCAATGAGCAAAGTTGGTGGTCGTTTCTTGGCTGCTTTAGTGGTGGGTTCGTAGTTTGAAAACAATTCCTTAATGCCCTCCACCACAATTTTTTCACCATCGGCAAGGGTATATTCATAACCTGCCACATACTTGTACACTTCTTTTGAAACGGCAGTATTGTTGCACACCACAATAAAAACCGGTGGCGGCGAAAACAAATCAGCTTTAGCTTCCTGATGTTCTCTAATACCTTTGTCGTACTCTACATAGTGGTTGTAAAACTGGTCTAATGCACCTTTTACTAATGCTGGGAGCTGTGGAGGTGCTTCCCTGAAAACAGTTCCTTCCTGACTGGCATCCCGCCTTTTGGTTCTTTGGCCTTTCCGTGGTAATGCATTTGAGTCCTGCTCCATCACCTTCCGGTATAAATCTCTTAATACCGGCATGGTCAATTCCTGAGTATTATCACTTTCGGGCAGGAAAGGAATTTTTACCAATCCACTTTCGATGGCTTCAATCAGGCCAAAGTCGGAAACCACCCAGGGGAACAAGCTGTAAGGTGTATAGCCTGAACCGGTGAGATAATACGGTGTTGCCGAAAGGTCATACACTGCCTGGAGCTTAAACTTCTTTGCTATTTCACGTAATCCGCTAAACCAAACAGCGGCTCTTGCATTTTCATCGGCTTCTTCGTTGTCGGTGGTTTTGCTTTTTGAATTTGGCAGGTAACAGTGGTGGGCTTCGTCATTTAAAATCAGCAGTCTGCTACCTGCTTTGAACTTTCCTAAAGTTCGCTTTACAACCTGGGAGAAATCCTCCTTGTTGCCGGTGTCAATTTTCTTGCCTTGCAAATCTACCTTGCCGTCAAAAGGACTGCGTTTATTGCCTTGCAGAATTTTGGGTTCGAAGGTGTGATAGTTCGTTATTATCAATCGTGCATTGAGATTTTCTAAACGATGCTCCAAGCTGGCAGGTACTAAGCCACGAACCCGGTAGTAATCTTCAATGTCTTTCGGGTTTTTGTTTTTAGTGTCAACGAACAAAACGCCCAACCTGCTTTTGATGGTGATACCGGGTGCATCAATCAGAAAGTAATCAGCAAAACGGGTGTCGCTTCTGTATTCCTGACGATTAAAGTAATGGTAACAAATCAGGCAAGCCATCACTACGGTTTTGCCTGAACCGGTTGCCATTTTAAAAGCAATTCTTGGAAGCTGGTCTGCAGGGTCGTCGCTAACTTTCTGTTGTCCGTTGCGAAGCAAGTTTAAAATGTGCTGACCTGCATTTGATTTTTCAGCTACTTCATTCAGCCAAACGGCTGTTTCCACAGCTTCCTGTTGTGCAAAGAATAGTTTCTTTGTCACCACTCTTTCAGGATTGGCGAACCAAAAATTCAATAGCTCTTTTGTAATTCTTGTTGTGTTTGGATAGCTATCTGTTCGCCACTGTCCTACTTCTTTACGGCAAAGGTTGATGATATGGGTAAGGTATTCTCCGGCATCATCATTCCATTCAAACACTTCCTTTTGTCCGGTCTGTCGGGATGGAATGACGGCTGCATCATTTTTAAAAATTCTTCGCCCCTTGCAAATTTTATTATAGTCCAAACTTCCTTCGCTGTCTGTGTCATAGTGAAGAAGCGGCTCAAAATAAGGGCTATTTAAAATGGGGTTGGCTGCATCCATGTATATAATGTAAATATTAGGTTCTTGTTCGCTAAAATAACGTTTTACAGCCGTTTATTAGCTATTCAGCGTGATGTATCGGTTTTCGATGCTAATTAAAAAATGCTGTTGAGGTGGATGTTCATCAGCCGGGCAGAAAACTTTTAGCCCGGTTGGGTGGCTGTGCGTAGGCGTTTTTTGCTCATTGCAAGGTTGACATTTGTATCGCGGCGGTGGGCGCGTAATGTGCTAGTAATAGCATAGGATAGGTTGGCATAGTTTCAGGGTGTGTCAACCTTTCACGATGTGTTCAACAGGGTTTTTGTTAACGCCTATATCCCGCACTCATAGTTTACCCTAATATATCAACACAAAAAAAGGGAACAACTCCTGTTATTCCCTTTCCTTTTCGTAGTATGTTTATCAGTCGAGATATCCCTCATCCTTGGTTTCGCCAGCCGCGAATAGATTATCCACAGCGCCGCCGAACATCGGAAATTTCTCTTTTACAAAATTCATGATCACTTCCAGGGATTTCTGTGCCTGCTCAGGGGTGAGACCGGCGTCGGATTGAAGTTTGGTGATTAGATCGTCCATATAAGTTGTATTATGTTTGAATCAATGATGATATAAATGCTTGAATCAGATTATAGCAAAATTAACTAGGCTACTTTAAGCAGGCTCAGCTTGCTCTTGTTGAATTTATTCATGGCATATTCCAGGTCGAGGTGCAACACCGTTTGTTTGGAAGATGGCATTTCGAACATCGCATCAGTAAGGATGCTTTCGCAAATGCTGCGCAGCCCGCGGGCGCCAAGCTTATATTCCATGGCCTTATCAACCATAAAATCCAGAACAGCATCATCAATAGTAAGTTTGATGCCTTCCAGCTCAAACAGTCTGGTGTATTGCTTAACCAGGGCATTACGGGGTTCGGTTAGGATAGACCGTAAGGTTTCGTGATCGAGTGGATTGAGGTACGTTACCACCGGCAAACGACCCAGCAATTCAGGGATCAGTCCAAAGGTCTTCAGGTCACGCGCATTCACATATTGCAGCAAATTCTTGCGCATGTTTTCCTGCAATTCCTTATTCACATTAAAGCCAATGGAATTGGTATTCACCCGGCGACTGATCACTTTATCAATTCCGTCAAAAGCCCCTCCACAGATGAAGAGAATATTCTGGGTATTGATTTTTATAAGTTTTTGTTCGGGGTGTTTACGTCCGCCCTGTGGTGGAACCAGCACATCAGTGCCTTCAAGCAGTTTGAGCAAACCCTGTTGAACACCTTCACCGCTTACATCGCGGGTAATGGAAGGATTGTCGCCTTTACGGGCAATCTTATCAATTTCATCAATATATACAATACCGCGTTCGGCCGCTGTTACATCATAGTTGCACACCTGCAGCAGGCGGGTAAGAATACTTTCCACATCCTCGCCTACATAACCGGCTTCAGTGAATACCGTGGCATCCACAATAGCAAAGGGTACATTCAGCAGTTTGGCAATGGTTTTGGCCAGCAGGGTTTTCCCGGTACCGGTTTCGCCCACCATGACGATATTGCTTTTTTCTATCTCAATATCATTCTCCGCCGGCTTATGCTGTAAGCGTTTATAGTGATTGTAAACGGCTACAGCCAGTACACGCTTCGCATCTTCCTGACCGATAACATATTCATCAAGAAACTTCTTAACCTCTATTGGTTTTTTAACGTTCAGTTTGAATTGTGAGGTGTTCGGCGTGCCGGTATTGGCCAGCAGTTCCTGGTCAATAATTTCCCGTGCATGTTCTACACAGTTCTCACAGATATGCCCTTCCTGCCCGGCGATAAGAATTTTCACCTCATCGCGGCTTCTTCCGCAAAAAGAACAGTGTAATGTTGCTTTAGCCATTTGTATTTTTTAAAACCTCACGGGATGTCCGCAATAGACAAAGGTCACAAACTTTTCCGGTTCATCCCAATTTCCGGCCCGAAAAGCGGGATTTTCACCCGCAGTTTTAACACCGATGCCCTATATTTTTTCTACGATCTTATCTACTATACCATAATCAATCGCCTCTTTGGCATCCATCCAGTAGTCGCGGTCGAAATCTTTCATGATCTGCTCCACCTTTTTACCGGTATTATCGGCCAGAATTCGCGCGCCTATCTCTTTAACCCTGCGGGTTTGTTTTGCAGTGATTTCCAGGTCAACACTAACGCCCTGGATATGTCCACCCAGGCTGGGCTGGTGAATCATCACCTCTCCATGCGGGTAGATCAGGCGTTTGCCTTTTACACCACCACTCAGCAGAATGGAGCCCATCGATGCTGCCAATCCCATGCAAATGGTAACGACAGGACTTTTCATCAGTTTCATGGTGTCGTAAATGACCATGCCGCTGGTAACCACTCCACCCGGACTGTTGATATAAAATTTAATCTCCTCACCGGGTTTGTCCATATCAAGCAGCAACATTTTCTGTGTTACTTCCTTGGCGGTGCGGTCATCTACGGCACCCCACAGGTAAACCGACCGGCTCTGAAAAAAATGTTTTTCGAGTTTTTTGGCCAGGGCGCCCATTTCCGGACTTTTAGGTTCTTTCTCCTTTTCTTCATTTTCCTCATCGTCCATGAAGAAAGGGTTATGCATATATTGTTTATACAGATCCATGATGCTTAATTAATAGTTGATCTAATACGTTTTCCTGAATACTAGTCTTTTTTCTCTTTCCTGGGATTGGTTACCAGAACCTCATCCACGATTCCATATTCCTTCGCTTCATCGGAGGTCAGCCAGTAGTCGCGGTCGCAGTCTTTTTCAACCTGCTTTGCGGTTTTGCCGGTATGGTTGGCAATGATATCGTACAGATTCTTTTTCACCTTACGGATCTCGTTCACCGTAATATCAATATCACTGGCCTGGCCACCTATAGCCCCGCTGGGTTGATGCAGCATGATCCGGCTGTGTTTCAGTGCGGTACGCTTTCCATTCGTACCGGCGGTAAGCAATACTGCCGACATGGAAGCAGCCATACCGGTACAGATGGTCGATACATCAGGAGTTATATACTGCATGGTATCGTAGATGCCCAATCCGGAATACACGCTTCCGCCGGGAGAGTTGATATACATCTGGATATCGCGGGTACGATCGGTACTTTCCAAAAACAGTAACTGAGCGGTTACGATATTCGCCACCTCATCATTGATGGGGTATCCCAGGAAGATAATGCGGTCCATCATCAGCCGGCTGTACACATCCATAACGGCCACATTCATCGGGCGCTCTTCTATAATATTCGGAGTAAGATTGGTGACCTCATACTTCTGGTAAGCATGAAGGGTATTGCTCGAAATACCCCGGTGCTTAACGGCGTATTTATCAAATTCCTGTTTAAAATTCATACTTGAGTTTTTCGAATTTATGATTTCGGTAATGGTACCAAATCTCCGTCCAAACTTTTAATCTGCCAAAAAACTGACAGGATAGCATATTTGCATGCTTTTCAGGAAACTATCGGCAGTCAAAAAAGGCCAATTGGTGAAATTGGCCTTTTACTAAGTTTAGTGTGAATGATGCTGATGTTCCCGGGTTTTTTCAGCGAATTCTTCAGGACTGATCGGTGTTTCCTGGCGATTCACGGTATCAGCGGCCCATTTGAACACTTTCTCCGACTGAATTCGCATATAGGAGTCTTCCACAAATTTCTTATCCTTCATGATCCGGTCAACATATTCAGCCATCCAGGGTTGTTCTTCTTCAGAGCCTGTCATACCCATATACCCCATAAGCTGGTTTTTAGCCAGTTGCCGGATATCTTCGGGTAGTACAGTAATGCCCTGATCTTTAATAATCTGGTCAGAGATCAGCGTCCATTTCAGCTGATTGGCAAAGCCGGGGAATTCCCCATCTACCTGTTCAGTGGATTTCGGATCGCCATTGAAATCTTTCATCCAGCGTTTGAGGAATGTTTCCGGAAGGTCGATATTGGTTTTATCCAGCAGCAGGTGATACACTTCATGCTGCAGGTGATTATTCGCCTGGGTATCCCAATAGGCGCTGATTTCAGCTTTTACCGCATTACGGAATTCTTCTTCCGTGGTGATTTCCTTATCCGGGAAAGCCTGCTTATAAAACTCTTCATTCAATTCCGCCCGGTCAACATGTTCCAGTCTGTTGATAACCATATTAAATGATTTGGAATACTGGTCAGCATTTAACCCCAGATCTTTGGCTATCCAGTCTTTTTCCTTTCCTTCAAACGCCTCATCAAATACCAGTTGAACCATATCACCGGATTTTTTTCCGATAAGTCCCGGACGGAAGCTTACAGAAAAATATTTCAGGAGCAGCGAGCTGCTCTTAACAATCCCATTCTCAACATCCTGGCCCTCGCTGTCGATTTCAGCGAAGCCTACATTCAGCACATCGTCATCGCTGCTTACAGTTTCGGGTTCCGACATTTTCCCATGGCGCAGCCTCAGGCGCTCTACTTCTTCTTCTACCGCATCATCAGGAGGTGTAACTTTATAAAAAGGCAGGCTTTCCTGGCTCAGATCGGGAAGCGTGAATTCGGGTTTCATGCCCACTTCGAAACCGAAGGCGTATTCACCCGGATTGTTCATATCAAACTTTTGAATATCGTTCGATTCCACTGGCAATGGTTGCGCGAAGATTTCCAGTTGCTCATTTTGAAGATATCCTCCCAGTTCCTTTTCAACAGTTCGCAGTACTTCATCGGAGAATACCGCCTGACCATGCATTTTACGGATCATTCCGGTGGGCACCATGCCTTTACGGAAACCCGGAATATTTGCTGATTTGCTCAGGGATTTAAGCGCTTTTTCAAAAGAAGGCATATAATCTTCTTTGGAAATATTCACCGTGATCTTATCATTCAGTAACCCAATATTTTCTCTTGTTACTGTTGCCATAATTTTCAGATTGATATGTTGATGGAATGCTTCCCGGCGGAGTAGCCGGCCGGCCCGTTTTTACTTTTTCGGGCTGCAAAGGTAGGTGTATTCGAAGAATTATGAAAAACTGAGGCAAAAATTAAGATATTGGCTTATAAGATCGCGTTTCCTGATCAGAGGATCCTTCAGCCGCAACGTACCTGAAAATTGAAATAACAGCTTGGTTCTATTAAAAGCAACGCTGGCCGGGTCGATTAAAGATCAATATGGAAATGCCTGTTGGCAGCCTGGCAATATGATTTTACTCATGGATCACATCATTCCTTGCCGCAATCACGCTTTTTAATTTTTTAATTCGTAATTTTTAGTTCAAAATCATACATCATGCAAACCATACTTGTACCGGTTGATTTTTCTGAGCAATCGCGCAATGCCGCCTATCATGCCGCTGAACTCGCCCGCAACTTCAACGGTAAAATACTGCTCTTTCACGCGTATATGATGCCAACGCCGGTAAGTGAGGTGCCCTATGTAATGGTTACGGTCGATGAACTGCAGCGCGATAATGAAGCCCTGATTAAACGTGAAGCCGCTCAATTTCATGAACGTTACGGATTGGAAGTGGAATGGCTGGTGCGCATTGGAATTCCCAGCGATGAGATCCGCGCCATTACTGAAGAACGTAAAATCGACCTGGTGGTAATGGGAATGAAGGGTGTCGGAGGTCTGGACAAAATTATCGGCAGTACGACCATTAATACCATCCGCAAACTGCAGGTGCCGGTTCTCGTGATTCCACAGGATGCC
>JAEYRC010000262.1 GCA_023409675.1 Bacteroidota bacterium | reverse complement strand
AAATAAGGCGATATGAAATCTAAAAATGCCATTGGGCTCGATAATAAACAGGTAGCCGTATTAGCGGATAAGTTGAATGAATTGCTGGCGAATTACTCCGTATTTTATCAGAATACGCGGGGTTCGCACTGGAATATCAAAGGGGAGAAATTCTTTGAGCTTCATGTGAAGTTTGAAGAATTGTACAACGATCTGCTGCTCAAAATTGATGAGGTTGCCGAGCGCATTTTAACGCTGGGGCATGCTCCGAAACACAATTATTCCGACTATACTCAGGTAGCAACTATAAAGGAAAGTCGTGAGGTTTCCGATGGAATGAAATCGGTTAGTAATATTCTCGATTCATTCAAAACAATTATCACCCTGCAGCGCGAATTACTCGACTTGTCTGATGAAGCAGGCGATGAGGGTACTAATGCGCTTATGAGCGATTATATTCGTGAACAGGAAAAACTGGTATGGATGTATTCAGCTTTTCTGAATAAAGGGAATAGCTGAACTGCCGCAGTTTAATTAAACACTTCCCCCACCGGCTAAGATTTATTCCTGCTGATAAATTGAAATTCCGTTAAGGATTCAGGGTATATACTACGTGTCCGTTTAATATGGTTTTTTCAACCTTTATTTCGGGTATTCGTGATGCTGGGATGGAAAACAGGTTTTCCGATAAAATGCAGAAGTCTGCAAGGTAGCCATCTTTAAGCATGCCTGTTTTTGACTCCATAAAACCAGCGTATGCATTATTGATCGTATAGCATTTCAGCGCCTCTTCTATTGAAATGCGCTGTTCCGGATACCAGCCATCCGGATTTTTATTATCTATAGTATTCCGGGTTACAGCCGCATGAATACCCAGCAGGGGCGAAAGCGGTGCCACCGTCCAGTCTGAACCGAAGGTCATGACAGCGCCATGATCAAGCAGACTTTTGAACGCATAGGTCCCCTTCAAGCGTTCATCATCCAGGCGTTTATGCGCCCAGCGTCCGTCATCAATAGCATGATAGGGTTGTACAGATGGAATTATCCCGGAAGAACCAAACCGCTTTAATGCATCCGGGCTCAGGTGCTGGGCATGCTCTACTCTGAATCGTTTTGAACGTACGTTGTCTCCCTGCGATTCCATCGTTCGTAGTAACCAGTCGTTGGCCTGGTCGCCAATGGCATGCACAGCTACATGAAGGCCGGCGGCATCGGCATTGTGAATCCATGAACGTAAAGTGCCTGTATCTGTTACGGTAAATCCTGAAGTGGTAGGCGCATCCAGGTAAGGGGTATAAAACCAGGCAGTTGTAGAACCAAGCGATCCGTCTACAAATCCTTTTACACCGCCCCAGAATAAGCGGTTATCGCCGCGTCCATCCCTTCGGATCAGCGAATCAAGTTTGGCCCATGCACTCAATGGCATAAAAGAATAGATCCGAAGATTCAGGCTGTCTTTGACCCATGCTCTTTTATAGGTTGCCAGGTCGGCAAATCCGCCATAGCTACCCATATCATGGACCTGGGTAATTCCAAGCCGGAGCGCTTCATGTACAGCACGCTGCAGCGATTCATCAAGTTCTGTCGTAGTCATAGAGGGAATAACCGCGTTTACCAGCCCCATGGCCTCATCCTTCAATACACCCGTAGGCTCGCCTGTACGCGGGTCCTTTACAATTTCTCCGCCTTCCGGATTTGGAGTGTTTTTATCAATGCCGGCCAGTTTTAGTGCCGCTGAATTGGCCAGTGCCATATGTCCGTCATAACGGTTAACCATAACCGGATTATTTTGGGTCACACTGTCAATCCATTCCTTGGCCGGTAATTGACCTCCCCATGCTTCATGGTCCCAGTCACCCCCCTGTATCCAGCGGCTCTCCGGCAGCGTTTCAGCAAAAGTTTTTAAGGTGTTAATGAATTCGCGCTGGGTTGATACAATGCGCAGGTCAACATTTGCAAGCTGGTAACCTCCCGATAAAAAATGGGTATGGTTATCGATAAACCCGGGAATGATCAGTTTGCCCCCTGCATCTATTAGTTCAGTGGAATTTCCTTTCACATGGTTGTAGTCATTGCCTACATACAATATCATACTGTCTTTTATCGCAATAGCCTCAGCAGTGGCATTGGCTGAATCTCCGGTCCAGATCACAGCATTATAATAAATCGTATCGGCATATTGCTTATTGCTGCAAGCACTTATAAACATCACCGCGTTCAAAAGAAGCAGAAAAAAATACCTCATAATTGGTGTTTTGGGGTAAGCTAAATGTACAGCAAAAATTTATTTGTTCGATGCCCAACCGTTCATTGAGCCCTGAACCTCTGTTCACAGCGCATTGAACATCCCGGAGATCAATCAATTTTAGACAGGCTGCTGTTCTACTATTGAATGTATGGCATTAATCTAACTATCGGGAGTAACCGATTACCCTTGTGGCTGATTTAAGGAATGGCATGTTAGAGTTTCTGACTTCGTATAGGCGACTGCGGAGTATAACTTATTGAAACCGGATTTTGTAGGCGAGATCAGTAAAATACTGCACCGACCAGATGTCGAGTTTAGTGCTGTCGGGGATAAACCGGATGGCATCTTCTTTTACGCGATCCATAACCACTGAATTGATTTTATTAATCAAAAGCTGTAAAAATTCCTCCTGGCTCATGCGGGCCTTTTTCCAGTCGCCGCTATCTCTTGCCCGCTGTATGAAATGGTCCAGGTGCAGGGGAACGCCTTTGCGGATATACCATTCCATATCATACCAGTCACGGCCTTTTACGCGGTCTTTCCATTTACGGAATAATAAGGCGTGCATTTTACCGGCAAACAAATCGGGCAGCGAAAAGCACTTTACATAAAAGGAATAGGGGCGCAACAATAGTTTTTCCTCTGTCGCGAAGCCAGGGGGCGGTTTGCGGTCCACTTCAATTTTAATCCGGATATGCGCCTGGGTATTTATGCCGGTTTGCGGAATGGCGCCGTCCAGAACCAGTTCTTTCCAAATGGTTTCCGCTTTGAGAAATGCGGAGTCAATGGAAGATTTAACCGTCTTTCTTTTATCTTTTATAGTAATGATCAGGCCGGCAGCAGCAAACTCTTCTGTTATTCCCCGGAAATAATGCTCAAGAGAAAAATCCGGATCTTCCTCCAGCAGAGAAAAATCCAGATCTTCAGAAAAACGGTCGAGTCCGTGAACTATACGCAATGCTGTTCCTCCATAAAACGCGGCTTTGTCGAAAAAACCGCTGCGGTATAAACCTGCCAGGGTAATTTCCTGCATGATCTCCCGCAAAGCCGCCTCCATCGATTCCCGGGTCACTGCATTATATTCCTTCAGCCATTCCCGGATCATAAACGTTCAAGTGTTTTAACCAGGATTTGTAAACTTGTTCTTTTAGGCGCGTCATTAATCCAGGATTCGATCACGCCCCGGTCAAGTTCTGAAAGCATGGCTTCATCAATACGCAGGTCATCAATCAGGAAGGCCCGGGCCTGTCGTTGACTTCTAAGCAAAACTCCCGACGTGGAAATGATGGTATCACAAAGCGCTTTTTCAGGAGTGGCCATAAGCACGGCCTGCCGTTCGGTTAACTCCACCCGCTGAATGCCAAAGGCATAATATGGTAGCGGAGTTGTAAAATAAGAGAAACGGCCAAGCGGCGTCTGATATGTTTTTGCCGTTTTCGTGGTAGCTGAACGGATTTCATAAACCCGCTCGGGAATATATCCGTGGAACGATAAGGCCGATTCAGCGGACACATAACTAGGCCCCCGAAGATGATTCGCCACCAGAAAAGCTTCTGGCCCGGCGGTTTTAGATGCCGGCCCCGGAATATACAGCCCTTTTTTAATGGCTGTCAGCTCTTCTTTTTTAACCAGCTCATTGATTTTATCGTAGGGCCTTTTATAGTCACGAAGCACATGCAGCAATACCTGCATGGGCAGCGGCTCCTCTACATAAGATTCAATGGCATCCCGGAAATACATGCTAAAAATTTACCCAAATATCGGATTTTTTCCGAGGTTTTCCCAAATATTCAACAATTTTATGTTATTTTCTCAACACATTATCGGAATTTATCCGATAATCGATATAAAATATTACAAGTTTTACCTGTTAAATCAAAATTTGCCAACTGTCCGCTGGCCTGAACCTTCCGTCTCCTGCACTCAATACTCCACAACACGCCAGCTTAACTGCTTTCCACGCTGCTTAACAACATACATTTTCGAATAAACGCTTTCCGGAAGATCCTGAAGCGCGTTCGCTCCTATCAGCCCGTTTACAAGATCATCAACGGTATTGCTATGCCCTACAATCAGCGTATTTTTTTTATCCGCTTTAATCTTTTGTATGAAGGTCGCATCAGGAACTGGTCCATACGATTGTACCGGTATCCCAAGGGCTTCACTGATTGGGCGGGCTGTCAGCATGGTGCGCTGGGTGGGTGTGGAAAAGATCTGTTTAATGGATTTCTTTTTCAGCAATGTCCGCAGTGCGGCAGCACGCTGAATACCTTCCGGACTAAGCAATGGATCGGAGGCGGGGGTAGCCGCTTTCTCGGCATGCCGAACAATATAATATTCAGTACTGCAGCCTGTAAATACCAGCACCGCTAAAAGCATCAAAAGAATCGCGCGCATGATTACAATAAATTAATGAATAACTAATTTAAGATTAACCATCCGGTAAGCATATAAATTGGTATAAGTGGTTCGCAACCGGTATTGAAGGTGTAGGTTGGAGCTTCTAGCTTTTTTCGATCGTTTAATTCACGCAGAAACAAATTACAATAACTCTTCCTGCTCAAAAGCGTTGGAATAAATTGAATAAGAAACAACAATTTTTTTACCAGCAGTGGTAATTCTGCTCAGCGCCTGTTGTGTCACTCACTTGTACGGCTGGTAATTCTATTGGGCAGATAAAGCAGACAGCAAATTTTCCAGATTGGATATGCTCATGGTGAATCCCTCCCTGAAGCCCATTTCAATCATTTTCTCCATCCGGGCAAGCGATTCGTTATAGATTTTTATGCGTACGGTGGTTTTTCCGTTCTGTTCACTAAAGGTATAATCCCAGTCAGATCCCGGCAGATCAGGATTTTCATCCTTGTCTGCAAAGACATTGAACATGCTGAAATTGGTTTTAGGGCGTATAGCTGTATATCGCTGAATAGCCCAGAATTCCTGTCCTTCAGGGCCAATCATAGCATAAAATCTTCGTCCGCCTTCGCTGAAGTCCATATATTTCGTCCTGGAGATCCAGGGCTTTGGAGCAACCCATTGATCCAGCAGTTCCGCTTTGGTAAATGCATCCCAAACCAGTGAAAGTTCCGCATCAAACTCCCGGGTTATGTACACGGTTTTAGCGGCTTTATCAACCGTGAAATCAAAGAAGAGGCTCATTTTTTTTATTTTTTAAGGTGAGTAATACATCATCGAGTTGCCTGAACTGATTTTGTGTTATGGCTCTGAATTGTTCGAGCCATTGATCAATTTCATTCATCTTCTCAATTTTCAGCACATAAAAAATTTCTCTTCCCTGCTGCTTTTGGGTCAGCAGCTCACATTCGGTAAGAATGCGCAGGTGTTTGGATACAGACTGCCTTCTGATTTCAAAATGCTCCGCCAGGGCGTTGGGGGTCATGGCCTGCACTGCCAGCAAAATGAGTATTGCCCTTCGCGTTGGGTCTGCTATAGCCTGAAAAACATCTCGTCTCATATTCAAAAAAAATTAAGAAGCCGATCGGTTGCAAATATACGTGCAACCGATCGGCTTCGCAAAATTTATTTTTAGGCTGAACTAATTATACATAATAGTGATAATAGCTTTGTGAGCTAATATTAGTGCTGACCTATGCCTCCACTACTCTTTGTTCTGTTCAGTTCATCTCCAAGCCCGGTTTCATACTGACGTGCTGCTTTTACTTTTTTATTTCCGAAACGATAGCTGAAATGGAGCCTGACCTGACGGCTTTCATAACGGCCTGCAACGGCCACATCCTGTCCCGCGAAGTTGCTGTAGGCAGTCCATTGCATGCTTTTAAATACATCAGTTGCTGATAATTTTATGGTCCCTTTTCCGTTAAAAACCTGTTTCTGCACTCCGGCATCTACGCTCCAAACAGCCCCGGCTTTCATGGTGCCCTGCCATATTGAGGGCGAAGCATAAAACCCGCTCACCTCAGCAGACCAGCCCTGACCAAATCTATAACTGTTCTGCGCATATAAGTTTACTGACCAGGTATCAAGGTTGAAATTGCGGGCCATACCATAATCAGCTTTGTAAGTGGAATAGAACGTACTTACATTGGTAAACAGACTATAGTTTTGATATTGAAAAGGATAGCTGATGTTCAGGCTTGCTATATCCTGACTTGCTATGTTGCTGTTTATCAAATACCCTTTTATGCCATGGGCGGTGTCTACTAACTGGCCAAATACATCTTTAATATGGCTGTAAGTGAGTGTAGTGTTCAGTTTGTATTTATACGTATGTGTAAGGCTGACCGTGTTGCTGTATTGTGGCCGTAAATGAATGCTCCCTTTATGGAAGGTGTATTCGTTAATCCGGTATTCAAAGGGATTGAGGTTTTGATAAACAGGGCGGTCAATTCTGCGGCTATAGGCAAGAGCAAACTGATTCTGCGTTTTAGGTGCAAGAGTGATGCTTATGCTGGGGAAAAAATCAATATAATCATTTTTAAAGTCTTTTGTTTCTTCTGGGTAATCCATCCCACCCGGCTTAAAACTTTTTAATATCCCCTGCATATTGGTTTTCTCTGATCTTATCCCACCTTGTACAGCTATATCCTTCCATTCTTTTGAATAGTTAATATAGAATGCAGTTACATTTTCTTTATAATTAAAAAAATTGCTGCTTTTCCGATCAAGTTCCCACGAGCTACCCATTTCATTGTATTGGCTGAAGTCATTTGCTGTGTTAACATAGCCTACTTTTCCACCAATACCCAGCCTGCCTTTTGCTAAGATCTGTTCATAATCTGCCTTGAATGCATAGATGTCGATCCGCGTTGGAGATACAATGTTATAGTTACGCTGATACAGTTCATTCTTGCCGCTTGCATCATAAAAAGTATTTGGCTGAAACTGATTTTGCTTATTGTTGTAATACCCATAATCGGCATTAATAACCAGTGTTCTTCCTGAAGAATCTTTAAAAGTATAATTAACATTGCTGTTAATATTTCGGTTACGTTGTTTTGTATCATTAACCGCATTCAGGATTCTGTCAACTTTTCCGGTAGGAGAATATGAAATCGGGGTGATGTTTGTATTGGTAACCTGAGGCAATGAAAGATTACCGGTTACAAGAATACCAATGTTGCTTTTTGAGTTTAAGGTATAATCTAATCCGGTTTTGAAGTTTTGATTATTTCTTTTTGTCAGTATGCTGTTCTGCTGGTCGAACGTAGTGTCTTTTATCGTGCGGAGCAATTCAAATTCACTATCCAGTTTACCATAGTTGCCGTTATAGGTTCCAAATACATTGAAATTCTTATTTCTGTAATTAAGCGAAAATCCGCTTTCCCATCTGCGATTTCTACTGGCACTGATCCCTGCATTTATACTGCCGTTTAATCCCATTGCCTTGTCCTTTTTCAGGCGAATATTAATTATCCCTGCACTGCCGGAGGCTTCAACAGCAGCTCCGGGATTTTGAATGATCTCTATGGCTTCTATTTGTGAGGAAGGGATGCTTTTTATATAGCTGCTGAGGTTTTGTCCGTTCAGCGGGGTTGGCTTACCATCGATATATACCTGGGCTCCACTTTTCCCATTCACACTGATATTTTCATCATTGTCGACCGCTACACCCGGTGCTTTTCTCAACAATTCAAGGGCATCACTTCCACTTGCATTAATGCTGCCTTCAACATTCAGCACGATTTTGTTCGCTTTTACTGCGACTGCAGGCTTACGGGCAACTACTGTAATACTTTGCATGCTTGAAGTTGGCAAATCAAAAACAAGATCGGGCAACACAATGGTTTTTCCCATGTAAACAAACTTTTCAGAATAGACAGCATCATATCCAACATAGCTTATGCCAACCTGAAAACTATCCTGCCTGTCCAGGTCAAAATGATAGGCGCCTTCACTGGTTAATGCAAATTTTACAACAGACTGATCACGGGCATTAAATAAGGTAACCGTTGCCGCATTAACAGCTTTTCCTTTTTCGTCTCGTACCATACCCTTTACCTGCTGAGCATTTACCAGCGTTAAGCTCAGCATTTGCATGGAAAGGGCTAATAAAATTTTCTTCATGTTCTTAAGTTTGAATGATTAAATGATATTTTTTGTGCAAAGCGGGTCCTATACGCTGCTATAACAGCGTTCAGGTACTTCAGACTTTGTTGAATTATGAGGCCATTGACAACAGGTTAATGCCGGTACATGCTGTTTCTGCAGCAGCGCAGCAACAGAAGGGCATTCTTTTTTTGAGGTAGGAGCTACTGCAGTTCCAGCAGGAGGCTGGCGTTTCTTCAGATATACTGAAGTTCATTACCTTTAAAATGGTTGAAAGAGCTTTTGCACTGTCACGAGATTCTATCGATGTAGTGCCATCAGCCTTTGTGTACAGCCTGCCTAAATACTGAAAACCTGCTTTTTTAATACCCCTGAGCGAAGATTTATTTTCCGGTGCATGGATTATCCAATAACGCTCAGCAAAAGCTGCTTCAGATTGAATTATGAACTGCAATAAATAGGGATAAATCCCTAAGCCGCGGAATGCTTCAACGGTTCTGAAGTTCCATAAATAACGGTTTCCTTCGGGTAAAATAAACTCATGGTTTAGCTCTCCGATTCTTGCGCTGCTACGTGCCATCCATCCAAAGGCTGCTGGCTGGCTATTAATATATGCGATAAAAGCGATATTATCATTTGCAAGACGCATACGTACATCATCCAACGATGTGTTCCCTAAGGCTGATAGTAATACGGCATCGTTGGTTTGATTAATACTAATCCCCGAAGGTGTCGGCAGCAAAGGAAGTTTGGCTGATGTTGATAAGGTATAAAGAGACATGATTGTTTGTTTGCTTTGAATAGTTGATAAAGGGAGAAGCCCTTAGGCCTCTCCCGATTTCTTATGCGCAGCAGGTACAGCCGCAAGTGCATCCGGCACCGGGACAGTTATCGCCACAGTTACAAATAATTCCCTGGCTAGTTGTCATGTTGCATACGCATTGTTTGATTGATGTTTCCATTGTTTTATTTTTAATTATTAATTTGATAGTGCAAAGCTACCACCACTGCGTAGGGTGGTTGTTATAGTTTGCAGGTGTTGTTTTATAAAATTTCTGGAGAGATGGAGGTGAGTTAAGAGTTTAAGCAAAGTATAATGCTGGTAAGCGGTGATGGTAGACATATACCGCAACAATAATCAAAAGGATGTCCCATAGCGAATTTCAATTACGCGCTAATCAAAAGGGTAAGGTTAAGGATTGAAGCATATTTTTAATATGCCGGTTTAACCTGAAGCATTTACATAAATGGCTGGGAGTGTAGTCCGACTATAAGCAACCCAGGGATGGTAAAGGAGTGAAATAAAATCTATCGTTTAGAAAAGATTTATTCGAAAGAATGGAAGCATGATTGACTATAGACAATCATGCTAACTTGTCTTATAATATGTTTCAGATTAAGCGACCTTTTGCTTTGTATATTCAGGGCAATAATCCTGGAGTTTTTTGATTGCGGGACTTTATTGCCAGGAGGCGGAGGGGTTGTAAATCACCAGTTACTTATCAAATATATGTAGTACGCCATTTTTGGGGTTAGTCAATTTCCGGCCTCGGAACCCTTGTTGTATCAGGTAATTACTTAAAATTTCCATAACGAGGGCGTGGCTGACAATTAAAATATTCTCATCTTCATTTTTAACCTGCTGCATGAATTGCCGGATGCGTATTTCTATTCCGGCCCTGCCATGAGTTTTAGACCAGCTCCTATGAATAGCCCATCGGATTAGTATTGCCCATGCCAGGAAAGGTAATCGAACATCTTTTTTAAAAATTTTAAATGGACCGGGTTCATTCAGAAATTCCGATTGCTCCACATGGCCACTAAAAATCAACGTAGCAGTGGTTACCGCTCTTGGAAGCTGACTTGAATAACACCGCTGCCAGTCAGGAGAGATCTCTATTGCGCTCTCCTTCACGGGGGCTGAGTTATATGCATTAAACCAATTCAACATTTCAGATTGCCTGACCCATCCTTTGAGAAAAGGGTGTTTGACCGGAAAATGCCTGATTAGTCCGATTTTCATATAATTTTTTTAATGCTGGTTATATCCAGAGAAAGCATTTCATCCTTAACACTATAGGTTCATTCACATTTATGTGCTGGCTTTCTGCTTACCGGTATGCTGCTGTTTGGAGCAATCACTTCAAAGTGAGCCATCATGCCTGCTTTATGGTGCTCCAAAATATGACAATGATACATCCAGCGTCCCGGCCGATTATCGGGCATCCAGGCTATTTTGATTTTACTTTTTGGTTTTAGGTTGTAGGTATCCTTCCAGGCTTTGTATTCGGGTGTTTTCCCATTTTCTTCCAGCACCTGAAAGAAAAAACCATGAAGGTGAAAAGGATGGTCCATCAGGCTACTATTCGAAACTTCCCATACCTGCAGATCACCAACTACTACAGGTTTATCATTGCAATGCATTTCATTATTCACCAAAAAGTCAATGCCCCGTTTTATACTTGGTCCTACCGATAATTTCACTTTCCGGTTTATCACTGCATTCGGGGATGTTAATAATTCGATCTTGCTTAGTTGTTCAGGAATACTAGCTTTTGATGGTCTCTCCTCCATAACATGAACCGTAGCATAATGTTGTTTTGTGGATTTCAGAAAAGTAGTCCTATTATAAGGTAAGCTTTCAATGCCGAACACGTCCCATTCCTTAAACGGACCAACAACAACGTCAAATCGTTCTCCTGGCGTAATGAGCAATGATGTTTCTGTTCGTGCAGATTCCAGTAATCCCCCGTCAGTAGCAATAACCTTAAATGGCCGTCCGCCAAGACTAAGCCTGAAATACCTGGAACTTGCCGCATTGATAATACGCCATCTTTCCTGTTGACCTGCATACATATGAAGAATTGTCTTTTCTTTTCCATTGACGAGATTGGTATTGCCTTCCCTGCCATCGTGTCTTTCAATCCAACGTCCGGCTGCACCGTGTTTTTTAAAGTTGTTATTTCTTGTCAGTTTCATATCGTCAACGATCAGCACACGCTCATTGTCTACCACAGGATCATTATCATCTTCCACCACAATTCCTCCATACATACCACGCTCCATTTGAACGGTTTCATTATGGTGAGAGTGATACCAGAACGTGCCCGCATCAGGTACTTCAAACCGGTATTGGAAACTTTCACCGGGTTGAATAGGCTGTTGCTTTTCTTCGGTGCCATCCATAGCTGCCGGAAGCCTGATGCCGTGCCAGTGTACGATGGTGGGCTCGCTTAAATTGTTCTTTACATGAACAACAAGCGTATCGCCTTTTTTTGCTTTCAGTAATGGTCCCGGAACTTGTTTGTTGAATCCCCAGGCCCGGATGGTTTTACCGGATTTGATTTCCCAGTCGAATGCTGAGGCTTCCAGATTATATTCAACGACTTTGCTATCCGATTTCATAATTTTAGCTTTGGTTTGATTGTTCCTGCAAAACTATTGCAGGAACAGGCGGCAGATCTTTCAGTTAAAAGGAGAATTGTTATAAAATTTCCTGATGAATCGACACTTTGCGCTTCTTTTTCTTTGTTATCTTTAAAAGACCGATGGACTTATTCATTAAAAACATGGTATGCGACCGCTGTTTGATGGTCGTTAAGCAACATCTGGAGGCGCTTTCAATTGCGTACTTAAATATTGAATTAGGCACAGTTAAGCTGGCTGAGCCATTGGAAGAAAATCAGTTGATGAATTTAAAAGACAGCTTACATTTACTAGGTCTTGAACTACTCGATAACAAAAAGGCCTCCCTGGTAATGCAAATAAAAAGTATTATTATTCGCTCTATACACAGCGTAGAAAGCACGGAAAAGAATCAAAAGTTGTCTGCGATTATTACCGGGAAGCTAAAACTTGAGTATAATTATTTATCAGCGATTTTTTCTGAAATGGAAGGCATTACTATAGAAAAGTATGGTATCCTGCAACGGATCGAAAGGGCAAAAGAGTTGCTGGATTATAATGAACTATCCCTTAATGAAATTGCTGATCTGCTTCTTTACAGCAGTGTACAGCATCTTTCACTGCAATTTAAGAAGGTAACAGGCCTGACACCCTCTCAATATAAAAAGTCGAAAGAGGTTAGCCGAAAGCCGTTGGACCAGATTGGAGCCTGAAAATTATATAAAATAAACTGCTAATTCTATAATACGTGTTCTAAAGCAGATGCTCATCTTTGTCGGCCAAAACCAGCATTATGCAGAAAGTTTCAAAACTCTTTATCAAAGGCATGGTATGCAACCGATGCGTTCATATTGTTATTAAAGAACTTAACGGTCTGGGTTATAAACCCATAGAAGTTATGCTGGGTACAGTTACCTTCAAAGACAATAGCTCCTCCATTGATGTTGATCATGTTGAAGCAAGACTTAAACAGTATGGTTTCCAACTACTGGAAGGAAGGAAAGAAAAGATGGTCCGGGATGTAAAAAAGCTTGTCGAAGAAGTTTACAGCGGCAACTTTGATTTTGTAGAAAGATTTCGTTTTTCTGATTTGATAAAAAAGCGCTGGTCCAGTTACGAAACCGTCAGTGACGCTTTTATAGCCATAACTAAATCAACTATTGAACGTTATATAATTGAATACCGTATGAATAAGGTAAAAGAATTACTGATTTATACCAATGATACTTTAGTGGATATCGCATTCAGACTTAACTTTAATAGCGTTGCTCATTTGTCAGCTCAATTTAAACAGCATACCGGCATAGCTCCCTCCATTTATAAAGAAATCAAACGAAATAAAGCAGAGGTGATTTTTTCAACAAATTAAAAAACATGATAAATCACGATATTAAAATAAGAGGGGCGGTAGAAGAGGATCTTATTACCTTAAGATCATTTGAACAAGGTATCATTCAGGCGGAGCGCCCATTTACGCCTGTGCTGAAAGATGATCCGGTTCATTATTATGATTTGTCACAAATGTTAGCAGATGCTAATACAGAAATAGTAGTGCTAGAATTAAACGGAGAACCTGTGGCGTGTGGATATGCAAGGATCGAGCAATCGCAGAACTTCTATTCTCATAAACGGCATGCGTACCTGGGAATGATGTATGTAGCTCCCATGCATCGTGGAAAGGGTTTGATCGAAATGATACTTACATATTTAAAAGAATCTGTGAAGAAAAAGGGTATTCAGGAGCTTAGGTTAGATGTTTTCAGTCTCAACCATTCGGCCATAAAAGCCTATGAGAAGGCTGGATTCGGGAAGCACATGATACAAATGCGAATGCACATTTAATAGATTACACCAGGCGTTGAGTTGCACAACCATGAATTTCTCCTCATTTCATCTTCCGGTTATTCAATCCTGCATTACCTGCCTCCGGGTTCCGGAATTGCGCCCAATCAATAACTATCATGCAGATCAAACACACACCGCTGTTCCACCAGCCCATGGTTTTAACCGTGGGGACGGTTGGATGAACATATGGAAACCGTTAAATCGGTTATTCATAATTTGTTGAACTTAACCTAACCCACGGTTAAAACCGTGGGCTGAAGAACCACATTTGCGTTTCAATTGTTTGCAAAGCTTTTAATTGCAACCTCAACAACAAATTACCTTTTCATCGGGCGAATCAACTCCCTTTTGGGATCAGGATAAATGAATATGCCGATCGGCTGGTGCACAACCATATAACGATTGACTTTTTTTGATTAAGCTTTATATGGTGCCTGCATAAAAGCAGGATTAAAAACTGGGAATAATCTCTGTATTTGTTAGGTGTAGAAAGCATTAAATAAAAAAAGGGCCTCAATTGTTTGAGACCCTTTCTGGTGGCTGCTCCCCCTGCTGGACTTGAACCAGCGACCCTCTGATTAACAGTCAGATGCTCTAACCAACTGAGCTAAGGAGGAATAAAACTAATTCCCTATAAATCAGCAACTTATTTAGGGTTGCACGTTTATGGGATAGCAAAAATAGAGCCTTTATACATTCCTTCCAAACTTTTTTGATTTTGTAAAACTGCAGCTCTCTTTCCATCAGCATATCTCCCCTTCTCCCTTAAAAAATGGAGAGCTGCTGGAATCATTTTTTCATGTATTCTATCTAAAATGGTATAAAATGCGTTGCTTCAGTACACTAATCCTAATGATGGGTATCATCCTGCAGTTGTCAGCTCAGGAAAAGGCAGGAACGATCTATGGCCGGGTTTTCGATAATGTTACCGACTCAACCCTGCAGGAAGTGAATATTCGCAACATCGGTACAAATGCCCTGGCACGTTCCGACGCGCAGGGGCGCTATCAGCTCAAGGCTTCCGAGGGCGACAAAATCCTCTTTTCTATTGTCGGATACCTTCCCGATACCCTTGTAGTGGAATTTCAAATGTTCAGTATCGTCACCGATATCGGCTTATTCCGCGATACCAGCCTGCTCGACCCGGTTACGATCAATGCACCGAATTACCAGGCCGATTCCATCGCCCGGAGAAATGAATACCGCCATATCCTTGATGAACCGCAAACCGATATCCGGGGAAAAAACCGGCCGGAGAATGGATTTGGAATCTCCATCAGCCCATTTACTTACTTCTCAAAATCCGCCCGCGAAGAACGTCAGCTCAGGAAAAAATTATTGAAACAGGAAGAGGATGCCTATATCGATTTTCGCTTTTCTCCGGCTTATGTCAGCCGGGTTACCGGACTGCGTGATGAGCAACTGCGCTTGTTTATGTACCGCTACCGCCCTTCTTACACTTTTGCCCGCAACGCTACTCCGGAAGATATGCTGCTTTATATCAATGATAACCTTAAAAAATTCAGGCGCTGATTCAACCTCTGCTTCTGCGGTAAACCGCTATATGGTCTACTTTGATTGAGTTTGAACAATTCAAACCTGAAGTTCTTATCAACACTACTCAGGGTTCCACGGGCAACAGCACATAGGGTTCCGACTGTGCCTCCCGCGTTTCGTGGTACAAAAATTTACCCGTCAGCCGGCTGATGCCGAAATGATTGAAGCGGGGCAATGAATCGGGTACTGGTCCTTCCAACGCGCGTACCGGAACAAATAACAAAGCACCTGCATATTTCGCCTTATCCAGGTCCGCAATACTGTCGATATACTGCACCCGCTCATTTGAGTAAAAATCGAATGGATAGGATACAAACTGACGGGTTTGAAGTACCTGGCGACCGGGATAATGCTTATTGACATATTCGGCTGCGTTCATGCCCGACTGATACTTCATCAGCTCAGGATACATGATCAGGTTGATATACACATTGATTGCCAGCACCGCAAATACCGATGCGGCAATGAGCTGGTTTTTGGGCGCCCCCCTCAACAGGCGCGGATAGACGAAGATTCCGGCAATAAGTATCAGCGTATAAATGATCCCGATTACCGAAGGGTTTTCAGGTTTTAAAACAAAGAAGTGTAATAAGGGGATAGCGATCAGGATGAGGATGATCTGTACCCATTGGGTAATCGTTAAAAATCTCCGGGCGCCGGGGGTTTCGATATAGAAAATATAAGCTGCCGTGATCACGGCAAAAAAGGGAAATACGATATTAATATAATGCGGGAGCTGAAAACTGGAGGCTGAAAACAACAGGAAGGTAATCATAGCTCCTGCAAAAGTGTACCATTCCTGCCGTGGACGGCCACGCCAGCGGATCAGGTTAGCAAGCCCGGCATAGAGCATTACCGACCAGGGGAGAAATGCCCAAAGCGTTGTATGAACAAAAAAGAAGGGATCGCCTTTCCCTTTAATAGGGCCTGTATTGAAGAAGCGTCCGAACTGGCTGTCCCAGAAAAAGAACCGGATCCCGGATACATTTTTAGTTCCAAATACTATCTTTTCCGGATGAGCATCGAACTGTATGTATAAGCTGTACAATTCAGGCAGGATGAAAATAAAAATTAATATTGCCGCAAGCAACCAGCGCCAGTGCAACAGCGCCTTCCATTGACGTGATAATATGAAATGCCCTGCCAGCGCGCCCGCTATCGGAAATAACGCGAACATCCCTTTGGTCATGATGGCACAACCAGCAAATAAAGCCCCGGCCACCAGATGCCAGAAAGAATGCTTTGCATGGGCCTTATAGAAATGATAAAAGGAAGCAATGATCAGTCCGGTAAGGTAAGGTTCGGCCCGAACATCATTGTTCGACATTAGAATATGCTGTGCGCTTAATAAAAACAGCGCTGCCCACAAACCGATGGTTTTATTGTTGTATCGTTCATAGGCAAAGCGGTAAGTGTACCATGCACCGATGAAAATAAAGAGGATGCCGGGGAATTTATAGGCCCAGTTTTCAAATCCAAAAAGATTAAAGGATAGTGCGGTTATCCAGAATGGGAAATGCGGTTTATCGAGCCAGTCGCGCTGCATCGAAAATAATTCCCAATAGTTATTATTAAGCACCATGTTTTTGGCAATAGCGGCATAGGTGGCGCCATCGGGTTCGAGTATAGGAATGAACAGGGCGCTGAGGTTCGCCAGTGCGGCTATGAAAATTAATATATGGAGATGAGCGTGTTGCGTGAATTTATCGGTCATGATCAGTTTTTAGGCGTTTTGGAGCAGCTGCTTTACACAGCCAGGCCCTGAAAAGAAAATACATGAGAACTGCGATGAATATACCCAGAATAGCGCCGGCTACGATATCGAAAGGATAATGTTTTCCAACATACACCTGTGCATACCCGATAGCAAAAGCCCATATCCATAACCAGTACCATTTGTTTCCGCGCATATAGGAGATCGATAGAAACCAGAAAGTTGCCAGGCCGAAATGGTTGGTTGCATGTGTCGATGGCATGGAGTATTGTCCCCCGCATCCGACAAGGTTGCGGATCAGCCCATCGAATTCTTCATTATAACAGGGTCTTATCCGGCCAAACCAGGGCTTTAGTACCGCTGCGCTGATATGATCGGTAAGGGCGAAAGTTACCAGGGTAAGGAGGATAAAGGGAATAGCGTATGGTCTTGCTTTTACAATTATCCAGTAGAGTAATCCGGCATAAAGAAGAATCCAGGTATTGGCATTCCGGAGCATTTTAAAAAACCCGTCGAGTTGCGGTACAGCCGCTTCCCGGTTGATAAAGAGAAACAGGTCTTTATCAATAGCCTCTAACCATTGCAGGATCTCCATCCGGTAAAGGTAAATTTTTAAGCAGTCTTCTGAAAACTCTGTAGAGGTATACTGAATTAAAAACCAATATACAACCCATCAGCTCGTCGTTCCAGCGGGTAGGTTTTTAAAAAATAGCCCTCACCGCTGATGTTCCGGCCATTGGATGGATTGAATTTATAGCCATGCAGCGGGCAGATGATATTACCAGAAGCATCTCTGCGCGCGTATGCGAACTGTCCACCCGCATGTGGACAGGTAGCGGCAAAGGCTGTCAGGCTGTGCTGATATATGGCAAAACAAACCTTTTTTCCTTCAATGGTAAATTGCCGCACACTGTCTCCTTCAACAGGTAATTCAACCGTTAAATGTTCAATATTGATCCAGTTGAAAATCTTTTCAGGGTTAGGCATAAATGATAATGTAACCTGAGTCAGGATAAGGCCTGCAACATAGAATATGCGCCTTAATACAGGTATTCAGTTTTATATGGATATCGCTGTTTATACAGTTCCCGAACTTTACTCAGGATAACATTGCGGAGTTCCGAAAGATTCCGTTTTTCCACTGCAGATATGAATACGGCATTCCCATTGGTTTCCCGTTGCCAGCGCTGCCACAGATCTTCCAGCATTTCATGGCGTACGTTATCCTCAAGCCAGGGATCGAAGGTGTTTTGTTCGTACACATCCATCTTATTGAAGATTGTTATCGTGGGTTTATCAAATGCCTGAAGTTCCTGAAGGGTTTTATTCACCACCCCCAGCTGATCTTCATAATTGGGCGCTGAAATATCCACCACATGCAGGAGAATATCCGCTTCACGAACTTCATCAAGCGTGCTTTTGAAACTTTCCACCAGGTGATGGGGAAGTTTGCGGATAAATCCGACCGTATCACTCAGCAGGAAGGGCGTGGTTTCGAAAACCACCTTACGCGTGGTGGTGTCGAGGGTGGCAAATAATTTATTTTCCGCAAAAACATCACTTTTACTGAGCAGGTTCATGATGGTCGATTTACCCACATTGGTATAGCCCACCAGGGCTACCCGGATAAATTCACCCCGGTCTTTGCGCTGAATAAAAGCCTGCTTATCGATAACCGAAAGTTTTTTCCGCAGCAGACTGATCTTATCTTTTACGA
>JAEYRC010000189.1 GCA_023409675.1 Bacteroidota bacterium | reverse complement strand
ACGCTGCACCTCCCAATATTCGGTATCGCTCACATCCTGAAGCGGATTAACGACCGATTGATCAGCATATCCGGAACCGAAATACTGAACCTGATACCAGGTATTGTCATCGGAAGTAGGAACGATATTCACCAATCTCAGCACTCCATTACCACCGGTAGGGAAACGGAAATAGTTGGTACTGGACATCCGCCTGCGTACCGGACCGTTCACATAACCATTATTGGCCTCTCCGGTAACCGCGCGGCTTGAAGCAATACCCGAGTTATTGTAAATACTGAGCACATTGGTGGCAGTGGTATTCAGAATGCCTCTATTGGGAGATGCAAAACTGAGCCTGCCTACTGTAAGCGGAGTGGCAAGTGTTACGCCTGACGGATTATTGATAAGCAGGGTTACCGTTGAATTCGACGGGTTATTAAAGTTGCCACTATGAGAGGTAATGGTCTGCGGAGTGGAGCCGGCCATTTCAACAATATACAGGTCACGGGACTGACTAAAATATGTAGAACTGGAGGTAAAGGTTCCGGAGATATGGTTGAGGTTACCCCTAACCCTGACAATGGTTGAGGACGTAGCCATTGCACCTGACGCATTTTTTTCGATATTGAACGAATTGCCATCAGCATTCAGGTCGCCGGCAATATCCAGAACAAACGTTTTATTGGCGTGATTTTGGCTTCCCAGGACAAAATTCGAATTGCCGGAAACATTGAAATCTCCCATAACGTTTACGGTTACCGTTGCGGCTAAGGTGGGACTTAAAATCGTTCCCATAAAGGTCAGTTCGATATTATTGGTATTTATCACATTTACATCACCCTGAATGATAAAATTATATAGTTGAAGGGAAACAGGAATTTCCAGGTTCGGTAAATCGATGATCAGGTGACCAATAGCCGGAGGATTGGTGGAGATCGTTGTTCCGGCGGTGCGGTTACCACGGATCAGTACGGTGGAATTGGGATGATAATTCGCCCGGATTATATTATCACCGTTTTTGTTGACATCAAGCAAAGCACCATCATTGAAGGTGATATATTCCGGACTATTACCGGTTAAGATCGGCATTTTAGAATTTGGTCCGTAATAAAGGGTTCCATTAATCTCGAGACTATTCGATAAACCTGCAGCGGTAGGCAAAACAAATTTTGCATAATCCAGGTAATCAGGATCAAACCCGTCGAAACCCCAGGTTCCATCCACTATACCCTGAGTATTATCTGCAAAGCGGGTATCAAGGTGTGTATCTTCACCGGTAGTGCTGTCCATTTTCACTGATCCTTCTTCAATAAACAGGGCCAGACCGGTTGTCGCGTGAAGAATCGTTTCAGTTGGGATGGCGTTGTACATCAGCACGCGGCTGTTGTTAACAATCGATAGTGCTGCCAGATCAATTGCCTCATCATCTACCAGTACCATTGCATTGGTATTAAAGATGACAAAGTGGCTGGGGTTATCGGGAACTCCAAAACCTCCAACTCCACCACTGGTATTCGACCAGTTCGAAGGATTTGACCAGCCGGCGCCGGGGGCGTTTCCGCCGACCCAGTAAAAGGTTTGAGCGGATACCGTCATTGCCAGACACATGAAAACCACCGTGCACACGTAAAATTTTTTCATAAATGCAGTTTAATTGTTGAGAAAAGTGTACTGGATTGCGGTTTTGCGGAAGGACTGGACGGTGAATACCGGGGCAAATTACAATAATTTACGAATTGTCAACAGAGAACAATTGGATCATTTTCAGGCCATTGTTTTGCCTGAAAAAACTGACCTGTGTATCAGCATTTTATAAAACCCTATACCTGGTCAGAAAGGTTATTTTTTACGGAAAAATATCCGGATCGGGACACCGGTAAATTTGAACTTTTCCCGCAATTTATTCTCAAGATAATTCTTATACGATTCCTTTACATCATCAGGATAATTACAATAGAAAGCAAAGGAGGGCACTTTGGTAGGTATCTGCATCACATATTTGATCCTCACCTGATTTCCCCGAACCACCGGTGGATGATAGGCCGCAATTGCTTTTTGCATGATATCATTCAGTTGCGAGGTGGGTATTTTCCGTTGTTTATTTTCATACACCTCCAGCGCTTTTTCAATAACCTGATATATGCGGGTTTTTTCCGTGGCCGAAATGAACAGGATGGGAATATCAGTAAGGGGCGCTATACGTTTGCGGATAGCCGCCTCCAGGTCACGTGCGGTATTGGTTGATTTTTCGATCAGGTCCCACTTGTTCACCAGAATTACCAGGCCCTTCCCTTTTTTAACGGCCAGGCTGAAGATGTTCAGGTCCTGTGCCGTAATATCCTGCGTGGCATCAAGTACCAGCAAACACACATCCGCTTCATCCATAGCGCGAATCGCCCGGATCACCGAATAAAACTCAAGGTCTTCGTGCACGCGGGCTTTGCGCCGGATTCCGGCCGTATCGATCAGTATAAATTCTTTCTGGAATAAAGTATAGTGGGTATGAATCGTATCGCGGGTAGTTCCGGCCACATCACTGACAATTGTTCGCTCTTCCCCTACCAGCGCATTAAGCAGAGAAGATTTGCCCACATTAGGCTGTCCCATGATAGCAATGCGGGGAAGTTCATTCAGCGCGCCGGTTTCTTCAGATTTTTCGTCTGAAATAAGGGCTGTCAGGTCATCGAGTAATTATCCGGTTCCTGATCCCGTCATAGCCGATACAAAATAGGTTTTGTCGAAGCCCAGTCCGTAGAACTCCGTGGCTTCAAGCATCCGGTCGTGGTTGTCAACTTTATTTACCAGCAGAAACACCGGTTTTGAAGTTTTGCGCAATAC
>JAEYRC010000233.1 GCA_023409675.1 Bacteroidota bacterium | reverse complement strand
GTGCACGTATTAACCGCGACCTGGTGCAGGACCTCCGTTCCGATAAAATTCCCCTCGTGGTGGGCAACTTCGGGAATGAGCCCCAGATGGAATTAGTGCCCTGGCCTTATTTCCCCCTGCTTTCTCCGGGGCCCGCGCATCCCATATCCAACAATCTCGATCACATTTTAGCGGTTTTCCCCAACAGCCTGGATACTATAGAAGTAGCAGGCATCCGTAAAACTATTTTATTGACCAGTTCTGCCAATGCCCGCAGCCTGAGTACACCGGCGATTGTAACGCTCAATTCCGTTCAAACGGAGGAAGACCTGAACAGCTTCAACCAGTCGGCCATTCCGGTAGCGGTATTGCTTGAAGGGACGTTTAGCTCATTGTACAGTAACCGGATCAGCCGGGGTTATGCCGATAGCCTGGCAAATCTTTATCAGCAGCCTTTCCGGGCGAGTTCGCCGGAGAATAAAATGATCATTATTGCCGATGCCGATATTGTCAGCAATGTTTTCACCCAGCAGGAAGGGCCTTTACCCATGGGCTACAACCAGTTTACCGGAGTACAGTATGCCAATAAAGAATTCTTACTGAACAGCATCGAATACCTGGTAAACCCCAGTGGAATTTTGCAGGCCCGGTCGAAAGAGCTGACCCTGCGGCTGCTCGACCAGAAAAAACTGGAAACGGAAAAGCTGCGCTGGCAACTGGTTAATATCGGAATTCCTGTTCTGCTGGTGATAATCTTCGGTTCCGTTTTTCAGTTCCTGCGTAAGCGGCGTTACGGCTCCTGAAGCCGGGCATAAAAGCCGGTTTTTACTGCTGCCGGATGGGCTGAATGATTATCTTTGCTCCCATTTTAAAATTATGACAGCAGAGCAGATTACCTATTTGTTTTTCGGGATACTTTTAGTGGTTGCCCTAGTGTTTGATCTCGGTTTACTCAGTAAGAAGAAGGCCGAAGTGTCACTGAAACGGGCGCTGTGGCAGACCATCTTCTGGGTGTCCCTGGCCCTGATCTTTATGGGCTTCATGTGGTTCGAGCGTGGCCAGGTGATCGCCATAGAATATTTGAGCGCCTATCTTACGGAATGGTCGCTGAGTATCGACAACATCTTTGTATTCATCCTGTTATTTTCCTTCTTCGGCATAAAATCAGCCCATATTCCCCGGGTGCTGCTGATCGGTATCCTGATGGCCATCGTTTTCAGGATCATCTTCATCACCATCGGAATTGCACTGGTAGAGCGTTTTAGCTGGCTGTTGTACCTGTTCGGGCTCATCTTGCTGGTAACGGGTGTGAAGATGGTTACGGCAAAACAGGAAGAGGAAATTGACCTGACCGAAAATAAAGTATACACTTTTTTAAAACGGTTCTTTCCGCTGGTTCCCGATGACGGCAACGGTAAGTTTACGGTTATCCGCGATGGAAAACGGTATTACACGTCCATCTTTGTTGTGGTGATCATGCTGGCTACCACCGATATTATTTTTGCGGTAGATTCGATACCGGCGGTTTTTGGTATTTCCAGCGACAGGATGGTTATTTATACCTCCAATATTTTCGCGGTATTAGGTTTACGGTCACTGTTCTTTTTATTAAGCGGGGCTGTGAACAAATTTGCCTATCTGCAGCAGGGCATAGCGATCGTACTGGTATTTATCGGCGTTAAAATGCTGATAGCATTTTTCGATGTGCATATTCCGGTATTTATGTCGCTGCTGGTGATCCTGGTGTGTATTTCAGCATCCATTGTGTATTCGATCAATATGGCCAACCGGGCTTCGGCAAGAGAGGAAGAAGCAGTGGGTGGAGATAAAGACCTGCATTAATCCGTTAACAGAAACGTTAAGGGCTGGCAGGCTTCGGCCTGATTTATTATCTTTGGCAACAAAAAATTTATTTTGAAGAGCAGAACGGTGATTCTCATCATATTAGGAATTATACTTGCTGATCAGGGGTTGAAATTCTGGGTGAAGACGAGCATGGAGTATCATGAGCAGATTCCGATGATCGGGAGCTGGTTCCGGTTGTTCTTCATTGAAAATGAAGGGATGGCCTGGGGTTGGAAGTTTGGCGGCGAGGCCGGGAAGATCGCGCTGACCCTGTTTCGACTGGTCGCGGTGATCTTCGGGGTCTTTTATATCCGCAGTATCCTGAAAAAGAAATTCCATCCCGGATTTATCGTTTGTGTTGCGCTGATCTTTGCGGGAGCGCTGGGGAATCTGATCGACAGCATGTTTTACGGGATGCTTTTTTCTGCCAGTGAATATGGGTATCCCCTGGCCCGCTTTCTGCCTGAAGAGGGTGGATATGCCGGATTTTTACACGGACGGGTAGTGGATATGTTGTACCTCCCCATTATTGAAGATAAGGTTCTTCCCGACTGGATTCCATTCTGGGGCGGTGACCGCTTTACCTTTTTTTCGCCTATTTTTAATATAGCCGACGCGTCCATTTCCTTAGGTGTATTGATAATTCTTGTCTTTCAAAACCGTTTCTTTAAAAAAGATCCTACCGAAGAGCCTGATCAGAACCCGGACAAAGCAGAGCAAACTGCCACTACCGTTACCGTATAAACGAAACGGTGCCGCAGTTGATTTGTGAAGGCCACTAACTAAAGTTTATGAAACGATTACTGCGTTACCTGGCGCTAATTGCCCTGATAATTGGTTTTTTTTCCTGCCAGAAAGAACTCAGTCTTGAGTTTGGTAATTATAAACCCGTTGAGTTGGATATGGCCTGGGAATTCCGGGATACAGCCAAATTGTTCAAAGGCACTTTTGATACCGCATACCTGCAGTCGCAGGGTACATTACAGGCCCTGACCCTCGAAGGTTTTTCGGAAGATGGAACGGGATCAATCTTTCTGCAACTAATCGGTGATCCGCTGCAGCCTGGCGTATATACCGCCGATGCCGCGGCATTTGAATATACGGAAGACGGATTTTTATCCTATACCAGTATATATGGGCCCGATGTGCAATTCATCATAACCGTATCGCGAATCGACTCCGCTGGAATAACCGCCACTTTTTCCGGAATGGTAACCAATGCGCTGGGCGAAGTAACGGAGATCACGGAAGGCCGGTTTTCGGCCCGCTTCGGTGCGCCGGATGATGACCAGCCCCTTGATCCGGGTGAAGCCATTCCCACCTGTGAAGCCATCACGGTACACGGAACCTATGCTAAGGGTGTGGAGATGACTACTGAAAATTATGTGGTGGTTCCGGTTTCAGTCATTACGCCGGGAAGTTGGTCGGTTATGACAGAAGAAGACAATGGACTTACCCTTTTCGGTGAAGGAGAATTGGAAGGCGGTGACTCGGAAATTATTCTTTTCGTAACGGGAACGCCAACCGAGGCCATCGAATCCTTATTTGAAATCCATTTGGGCCCACTGGTTTGTCAGCTTGCAATTAATACCTCTGGTGAAGAACAGCTTGTGGGCGATGGTCCGGTAGGATCTCTTCGTCGTCAGGAAAAAGTGCCTGCAGAGCCCGCCACCGATGAAATGTTGTATTATGAAGGAACGGCAAGAATTGGGCAGATCGACAATGACCAGATCAGGAGAAAGATCTTTTACAACGGTCAGAATAACATCGACAGGATAGACTATTATACGGCAATGGGTTTTGGAAATTACCGGCTCGATGCCCGTCATAGATTCCGCTATCACGCCAATGGGCAGGTATTTGCTATTATGAATTTTCCGGATAATGATATGCCCGATACCCTTATGACGTATTACTGGAATTCCAATAATACCCTGTCGCGCAAAGTGCGTTTTTCGGGTTGGGATATTGCCGCAATTTATGATTACACCTATACTGCAGGTAACCTCACCCGGATAGTGATCAATGCTTTGGGTTCTACCAAAACAATCGATATTGAATACGATAACCGCGAAAATAAATTCAGTGATTTCCCGCACCAATATCCCTATTTAGACCGTGCCCTGATAATTGACCAGGTAGAATATTACGACGCGTTCTATTATAGCGCCAACTATCCGGTTTCTATCGCTGTCTCGGATGGAAGCAGCCATTCGGTAGATGTAAGCATCAACCCCAATCGTATGCCGGTGGATGTAAAGGCCGACGGGCAAACGGTTTACCGATTCTTCTATTATTAATTTTCCGGCGCCGGATTCATCCTTAATAACTGGTTGCTTATTATTCAACAGTGCCAGCATTGAAATGCCAGGGCTTTCAACTTTGATGCGAATTGACGCCTTTCAATGCAATTACTGAACAAGCCCCGAAGGGGCGGCATATCGATACTGATGGGCATGGCTCTTCGTTAAATGATCGAAATTCCGGAATGTTGAATAATGTTGATTCGTGGCCACGCACATTAGAATCGTGCCCTATCAATCCTTATCTAAACAACATTGTAGAAGAAGACCTTGTGCCATAATGCCCGGGAACTTAACGGGCGGAATATTGTAGCGAGGGGTAACGCCATTGCTGATAGAATGGTTTATCATGCATTAGACTCCAAGGTAAATACACTATGTTCATTTTTTGGCAATTTCTATCTGGTATATCCCTTAATTAAACAATAAAAAAAGGCATCCTTTGCGAATGCCTTTTCATTAGTATTAAAATTATCAGTATCGAACCAGATTCGTATGAATCACTTCATTCGGCGTCTGAATACGCAGAATATAACTGCCCCGCTTAACCGAAGCCGGAGGCATAAAACTCAGCGCATTGGCGCCGCGGGTATAATTCATTTTGCGGGTTTGAATCACTTTGCCGCTAAGGTCCATCAGACTTAGTGTAACCTGCCCATTGTCAGGAGCATTGAGCTGCAGTCGGATCTCGTTATAGAAGGGATTCATCACCCGGCTCACCCCTAATTTTTCCGCAGGGGTAAGATAAACTTCCTGGCTAAGCTGATGACGATCATTCTCCACGATCTTTATGCGATAACCGGCCGGCTGGGTTTGCTCGTCGGGATCCGTAAACTGATAAGCGCTGGTAGGAAAACTGCCCGCCAGAACAGTGGCGATCGGTACATAGCCAGAAGGACCTGTTTTTCGTTCAACAATGTATTTTGTCCCTGCCTGTTCATTGGTAACGGTCCAGTTTAGCCTGGCCTTTGATTGAATAAGCTGACCTGTAAAACCGGTTAATTTGGTTTGAAGAACAGTCATACAGTCATTAACCCACACATGTATAATTGTACTAGCCAGAAATGAACAGCTTTCTGTACTCAGGTTATCCGCTGAGGAAGCAACGACGAAACGGTATTGGTTAAGGTGGGTCGATACATCAGCCAGAAATGGCGGCAGGCTTGCTGTATATTCGTATGCCCCATTGTTGTACACCGGTGTTGCCGTTCCGGATCCGGCAACCGTCCAGGTTAGTCCGTTATCAATGCTTTTTTCAAAACGATAACTGGTGTAGTTATTAAAAAATGCATTCACCGTGCAGGAAATATCGACCTGATTGCCATAACACACATTCGCATTACCAGAAGGAACCAGGTTGAGGTCTGGATTACAGGTTACCAGGGCAATGTCATCAATCGCCCAGTCGTTTCCACCGCCGCCGGAAGCGTTGTTGCGGATTGAAATGGTGATTGAGGTCTGATCTTCGCCGGTTTTGAATAGAAATCCTTTCTTCACCCAGCCGACCGTATCGATCTGGCCCGAAGAATATCTGTCGAGCCCATCGATAGCAAAGGTCAGGTTGGGCAACACCCCGGGACCCCAGGTTGCAGCACCATCGGCATTGATGCCGCAGTTGGTACATACATTCTTAACCCAGAGAGAAAATTCATAGGAAGTGTTCGGGCACAAGCCGGTAATGTTCTGACGATAGGCTTCACTGGTAGCGTAATCGGCATTTACTACCAGCATATAACCCCCTTC
>JAEYRC010000211.1 GCA_023409675.1 Bacteroidota bacterium | reverse complement strand
GGCTGAACCGGTTCGAGAAGGCGATATTGAGGGTTACCTGCGTTGGGATGGCATTCATCGCATAGATATCGCTCAGGTTGACCACGATACTTTTATAGCCCAGGTGTTTCAGCGGGGTATACATCAGATCAAAATGCACCCCTTCAATCAGCATATCGGTAGAGATCACGGTTTGTTTACCAAAGTGATCGATAACGGCGCCATCATCACCGGGGCCCAGGATGGTGGATGCCTGCCGGATTTCATTATTCCGGGTAAGATGATCTATGAGGCCAAACTCTCCCAGGTCGCCGATTTCAGTTCTTTCTGCCATACAATAGTTTTACGTGTACGCCTTATTGCTTCGGAAGTTCATCATTGATCCAAAGCAGAATTTCTTCATGGATTTTGCCGTTGGTAGCCACTATCTGCGGCTGATATACAGAGTATCCGGTTCCGGTAAAATCGGTAACTGTTCCGCCGGCCTCCGTAACCATGAGTACACCGGCAGCACTGTCCCAGGCCTGTAGTTTATGTTCATAAAAACCATCAAATCTTCCGGCCGCCACCCAACACAAATCCATAGCTGCCGAACCCAGGCGCCGTACAGGTATTCCTTTCCGGATAAACCGTTCGAATGCCTGCAGCGGCCCGTTCTCCGCATCCAGATAAGTATAGGGAAATCCGGTAACCAGGCAGGCTTTTAGAACAGTTGATTCATTGCTTACGTGAATTTGCTCACCGTTTAAAAATGCGCCCTTTCCTTTTTCGGCCAGGTAAAACTCTTTAAGGAAAGGATTGTATACCGCGCCCATGATCAGTTCGCCGCGGTGTTCGATACCTATAGACACACAGCAGATTGGAATTCCATGGGCATAATTCACTGTTCCGTCGATTGGATCAATAATCCATTTGTATTCTGAATCCATAGCGATTTCACCCACTTCCTCACTCATAATAAAATGATCGGGAAACCCTTCTTTAATCGCATCAATAATCGCCTTTTCCGAGGCGTGATCAGCTTCTGTGACCAGGTTGTTGATTCCTTCTTTATTATGTATCTGCAGATTTTTACTGGAAAAATAATGTTTCATTACTTCCGCGCCCGCTTCTGTGGCGTTGATCAGCGTTTCTTTTAGCATGCTGCAAAGATAGCTTACCGCTGCCCGAATAGCAATGATGAATTTTAAGGGAGATAAGCGCTTTTGCGCGGATTCGGGAATAATTCAGAGTACCTGGCAGAAGAACGTTGAAGAGCGGAGAGCACCACCTGTACTGATTAAATTTCCACAACAGCCAGGAGGCGCTCACGCAAGGCTTTTTCCACCGGCTTGTCGCCGGTTACCGAAAGGATCACCAGTCCGGGATATTTCGAAATCTTTTCCAGCAAATAGCTTAATTCCTGGTTGGCATAACGATCATGGCTGTCTTTAACCTCCGTCCGTTTGCCGAACAGGGCATCACCTTCATCCAGATACAGGATGGTTGATTTATCATCGGTTTGATCAAATAGTTTACTGAGGTTTTTTTCCGTTTCACCGATATATTTCGATTCCACCGGAGACAGCACCACAAAGCGAATGTTCACTCCGGCTTCCTCCGCCATTTCCCGGGCTGTCAGGCGGTTTTTCATGGCATCTTTGCCGGAAAAAAGGGCAAGGTTAGGGTTTCTGCTGGTTCTGGATTTTCCGGAAGGGGAGGTTTTTTGCTCTGCCAGCCAGTTTTTAAGCTGTGCTAATGAAGAATTTTGAAGATCCATAAGCAGCGGGTTTCTGTTGTTGAATTTAACCAATTCTGTGAGTGAGCTCAAATATTTTTTAGGGTGAATTTGAATCAAAATCTATAGGCAGTACTTGTCCTGAGTAGGGACTTTAAATGCCGGCTGTAGTAGCTTTTGGATATATGGGGTATTGAAATTTTACGGCGGTAGCGAAGGGTTTTACCCCTCGCTATAGTATGTCGCCCCTTCGGGGCTTGTAGGTGAACCTGAATTTTCGATGTATAAAAATTCTTAGGTCCAAATCAATAGAAACCGCCTTATTGACCAGTTAATTACAGTATAACTATCTTAGCGCTAAACCACGCGCATTGGAGTTATCCGTGATCATAGTCAATTTCCGGGTTAAACTTTTTCTTGAGCAATGTCTCTTTTCGCTGGAAAAAGCGCTTCAACATTTTACCGCGGAAATCATCGTGGTGGATAACAGTCCGGAAGAACATACGAAAAGTTTCCTGCAGCAGCGCTTCCCCAATGTAACCGTAATCGAATGTTCCGATAACCCCGGCTTCGCCAAAGCCTGCAACCGCGGCCTTACTGCCGCCAATGGTAAAAACATTTTATTCCTTAACCCCGACACGCTGCTGCCCGGAGATATTTTTGAAAAGACACTTCCCTTCCTGAACGGCGATCCTAATATTGGCAGCCTTGGCGTAAAAATGCTCGATGGCGCGGGCAAATTTCTTCCCGAATCAAAAAGAGGTTTTCCGACAATAGGCGTTTCATTTTGTAAGCTGGCCGGTTTGCACCGCATTTTTCCCCGCTCCAAATACTTTTCCCGCTATTACCTTGGGCACCTTAGCCCCAATCGTGCCAGCCCGGTAGATATTCTTTCCGGTGCGTTTATGCTGATCAAAAAAGAAGTTCTGGATAAAACCGGAGGCTTTGACGAACGGTTCTTCATGTACGCGGAAGACATTGACCTGAGCTACCGTATTACAACACTGGGCTACCTGAACTATTATTATCCCGATACGCCTATCCTGCATTTCAAAGGAGAAAGCAGCAGCCGCAACCGTGAATACTACACCCGCTTTTACACCGCGATGCAACAGTTTGTTCAGAAGTATTCCGGAAATAATCTGCATTCGCGGCTACTTAGTCTGGGTATCGCTTTTTGGGAAAGACTGGCTTTTCTGTCAGCTTCTCCAAAAACCACCACCTCTGCGCAACCACTTAACCTTCGTTTTTCCGGTGACCCGCTCAGCCGCCATCGTGCGGCGGAAATTCTCGAACAGGCCGGAATCAGTATTCATCCTAATCCGGCTGCACCAGAAACAGAAGTTTGCTGCGAAGGACCGGCCTTCAGCTTTAAAGATATTATCAGTCATATGGAACGTAACCCGGGTCGTAATTATCTAATTCATGCGGCAGAAAGTACTTCCGTGGTGGGCAGCCCCGACAGCAGTCTGCAGGGATGGGCGATAGGGGGTAAAGAACCCCATGAAACCCGGGTTTAATATCCAAAGGTAAAAGCCAGAGTTTAAGCCTTATTGACTTAAATTTGCCCTTCCCGGCAAAAGGGACTATTGAATGGCATTATTTGAAATCAAATTACCAAAATCGGTGCTCAAAACCCTTAGGCTCGCGCCTAAGTCGCCTAAAACGCGGCAGTTAAAGGTGTTGAACAAACTGATAACAAGGGCGAGGTTTACCGAATTTGGACAGGCGTTTAATTTTGACCAGATCATGCTTTCCAAAAATCCTTACCAGGAATTTAAAAAGCAGGTCCCTTTACACGATTATAATAAGATCTATGCCGACTGGTGGCACAAAACGCTACAGGGAAAACCGGATGTTTGCTGGCCCGGAAAAATAAAATATTTCGCGCTGAGTTCCGGCACCTCCGAATCAGCCAGTAAATACATTCCTATTACCGACGATCTGATGAGGGGCAATCGAATTGTAATGGTTCGCCAGTTGCTGACGCTCAGAACCTATCAGAATATACCCGTCCGCAGTATTGGAAAAGGCTGGCTGATGTTGGGAGGAAGTACTGATCTTGAAAAAGGACCGGGCTATTATTCCGGCGACCTCAGCGGAATCACCGCAAAGAAAGTCCCTTTCTGGTTTTCACCGTTTTACAAACCCGGAAAAAAGATCGCCCGTACCAAAGACTGGAATTCAAAAATAGATGCAATCGTGGAAGAGGCGCCCAACTGGGATATCAGCTTCGTGGTGGGCGTGCCGGCCTGGATCCAGATGTGTATGGAAAAGATTATCGAGCGTTATAAGCTGAAAACGATTCACGACATCTGGCCTAACCTTTCATTCTTTGTTCATGGCGGCGTTTCCTTTGAACCCTATAAACAGGGATTTGAAAAACTGGTGGCAAAGAAGCTGACCTATATTGAAACCTACCTGGCATCGGAAGGATTTATCGCCTACCAGGACCGCCAGTTTGCGAAGGGCATGCGGCTTGCTACGGGGCAGCATATCTTTTTTGAATTTGTACCGTTCAACGATACCAATTTTGATGCGGATGGCAACCTGAACCCGAACGCGGAAACCCTGATGATCGATGAGATTGAAATGGGGCGTGATTATGCCATTTTACTCAGTACCGTTGCCGGCGCATGGCGCTACCTTATCGGAGATACTATCAGGTTGGTTGATAAAGACCGGCTTGAGATCAATATAACCGGGCGTACAAAACATTTTTTAAGCCTGGTTGGTGAACACCTCAGTGTTGACAATATGAATAAGGCTATTCAGCTTACAGGCAAAGAGCTGGAGGTTTCTATTCCTGAATTCACGGTGGCGGGCATACCACACGGACTATTCTTTGCGCACCAGTGGTGGGTGGCGTGTGATGATCAGGTTGATCCGGAAGCGTTAAAAGTTCGGCTTGATGAACACCTGAAAAGCCTAAACGATGATTATGCTACCGAGCGGGGCAGCGCACTGAAGGACATTTATGTGCAGATTCTACCGGAAAACCGGTTTATGGAATTTATGCGGTTGAAAGGAAAGATTGGCGGGCAGCACAAATTCCCGCGGGTAATGAAAGGCAAGATGCTGGAAGACTGGCTGACCTATCTGGATAAAGGAACACTTACATAAGCTTAATAGAAGTAAATTGGTATGTGGTATTTTATTCGGGGTGATAGATGATTGTACAGCATGTGCTGTTGACTGTTACAAGAGGAACATCAGACCGGCGACGATGCCAATGCGGATGGAATAGGATCCGCGGAAAGAAACTTTGGGTAAATTGTTGTTAAGGTACAGCAATGACAAACCGGGGCTATCGTACCACCCCGTTTTAAACCAGGTAAAATTTATGTGGCAGGCCATATTAAGCGGATTAACACTAGGATTGATTTTAGCCATTTCGGTAGGCCCCGTCATTTTTACCGTCATAAAGCAAAGCCTGAATAATGGTAAAGAAGGTGGGTTCAGTTTCATTGCCGGTGTTTGGTTGAGTGATATTATTCTCGTGGTGCTGAGCAATGCTTTTTCAGAGTTTGTTACCAACCTGATGGCCTATAAAAATGTGCTCGGAATTGTAGGCAGCTTTTTCCTGATTACCCTGGGTGTATTCTACGTATTTTTCAAAAAGATAAAATTACAGACTGGCACAGAGGGTGCCGTTTTCCGTTTCAGGAAACGCGATATGGCCCGCATTTTCTCTTCCGGCTTTCTGATCAATACCCTCAATCCGAATGTGTTTCTTTTCTGGCTCGGAACCGCTACCACCTTAGCCGGTAAGTTTTCCTTCAACCAGCGCCTGATCATATTTTCGGTTTGCCTGGGACTGAATTTCGCGGCCGACATTTTCAAAGTACTTATGGCCGGGAAGCTGCGCAATAAACTCACCCTTCGAACCATAACTGTCATTAACAAAATTTCAGGCAGTATTCTTATTGGATTTGGCGTGGCCTTACTCGCCGGAACATTGTACCTTTCGCAGGAAAATAACCCTTAACCAATATCAGGAAGCAGGTCAACCAGATTTTTAACCGGTGGTTTTATGAAATACCTTTTGTTCATGCTGTTGATCCTGACCGCTTCCGGTACCGCGGCTCAGAAATCCGACTTCATCGTACTCAAAAAGAACAATAACCGGACTCTCAAAACCTACTTTCCCGGTACTTTCCTTAAAGGCGTTACGCTCACCGGATTCTCGCTGAATGGTATGATTACCCGTATCGCCAATGATTCCGTTTATATCGAGCAGCAGGAGATTTACCAGGTGGGTAATCAGTTCGGGCTTCCCTCACTGGATACGGTGATCTATACCATCCGGTTACATTTTGCCGATATAGAACATTTTGATTATAAACCCCGCCGACGCAAAGGATTTTCCAATATCACCATTCCCGGCATACTAATCCGTGCCGGCTTCGGATATGCCGTGCTCGAATCTGTTAATACCTTGTACCGTAAAGAATCTTTTTCCGAAGATAATAAGCTGGTATCGATCGGAGTCGGACTTGTCGCAGGCGGAACCGGCATTTTATGGCAGCAGGTTAAAAAAAGCCGCGATAAAGCCGGTGGAAAATATAAGGTTCAATATGTAAAAAATGAATAAGCCTCCGCCAAACACTGCGGTTCTTATTACCTTCGGTGGTTCTTATTAAAAACCGAAGTGATAGCATTATGGCCCTGAAAACCAAAGGAATCATTCCCAGAATGTGGCGTAAACTCAAACGCCTTCTGCTGATTCTTTTTATACTGCATTTATTGTATCTCTTTTTATTGAAATGGATCTACCCCCCAATTACTCTAACCCAGGCTTCGGCATGGATTTCCGGTGATGGATTAAAGCGGGATTATGTCGCACGGGAAGAGATTTCCTCCTATGCCCGATTGGCCGTTATTGCTTCGGAAGATCAACTGTTCCCCGACCATAACGGCTTCGACTGGAAAAGCATCAATAAAGCTATTGATAACAATCGCTCCCGCCCAACTCGTGTGCGGGGTGCCTCCACCATCAGTCAACAGGTGGCAAAAAATGTTTTCCTCTGGCAGGGAAGAAGCTGGGTTCGCAAAGGCCTGGAAGTGTATTTCACTTTTATGATCGAACTGATCTGGGGTAAGAAACGTATTCTCGATATCTACCTGAATGTTATTGAAATGGGCAAAGGGGTGTATGGCATTCAGGCCGCGTCCCGGGAATTCTTTAATAAAGATGCCGCCAAACTCAACCGGCGCGAAGCCGCCATGATTGCGGCCGCGCTCCCCAACCCAAAACGCTATACCATAAAACCACTCTCGCGCTATGTTTCAAACCGGCAGCAATGGGTCATCCGGCAGATGAATAACATTCAAAGCGATCCGGATATCCAGGAACTGATTACAAAATGAAGCTCTGGCATTCCCTGTATTAATCATAGACCCATGAGCATAACAGGCCTGCAACTTGTTTTCGTATGACCGTAACCGGCAGTGTCAGGTATTCTGCTGTCCGAAAGTTAACAGATTATTGTCCGGATCAAGCAATGAAAATTCTTTTTGACCCCAGGGTTTCACTTGTAATTTTCCGTTGGGATGAATGTCGACCTTATGATCGATGAATGTCTGGTATAGATTGTCGATATCATTTGTACGGATATATACCTGGCCATAATTTTGCTTAGGGTCGAGATCTTTAAATTCAAAAAAGTGAAGCTGAATACTATCACGCTCTACCATCAGGTATCCTTCATAATCCGCATTTCCTGCTATTCGAAAGCCTAATTGACGAATGTAATAATCCGTTGTTGCAGCCTTGCTGCGCATGGGCAGTTTAGGATGAATGGCAGTCAGCATATAAAGTGCTTTAATGTTGTGATGATAATGATGAACCGAAGAATGACCGGAACAAAAGGCTTTTCATTTAAAAATAAGCTGCCTGAATGTTGTCAGCCAAACGACTGATTGAATTTACAACGATCAGCGCGGAATAACGATACTTACCCTGCTATTAGTCCACCACCAGGCTGAACCCCGTACTGTTTACCGAAGGATATCCGGGCATACAGCTTGATATGGCCAGTCGCGCGTAATGCGCACCCTTGCCCAGTGTAACAGGTACCCGTAAACGAAATTCAGCGCCTGACTTCAATTCCTTTACACTCATCCCCGCAGGGAAAAAAATCACCGGCTGATTTTCGCGCAATATGGCAAGGTGCAATGAAGCCGTATCCATTCCGGGCGTATTGAAGGCATGCAGGTAATGGTCGGGGAATTCAGCCCTGAACTGCAACGCTGCAACGCCATCTTTTACGGATGTAACCCCTGCATCCACCAGCCGCACTTTTGAAAAAGAGTAATAGTTGTCAACGATACGACTGCCATACTGCTTCAGGTAGCTGTCGCTGAATTCCGCAGGGAAAACCGGACCCTTCCAGCCCGCTATAAAGACTTTTTTATTCAGCATGGAATCTTCCAGCGGCCAGTAATTGTAATTATTCCGCCGATAGGTGATAGTATTGAAACTCATTGCCGGCTTACCGGAATAAAAAAAGTATTTCGAAGGCTTTTGATACGAATCCATAAATACGACCGGAAGTCCCTGGGCGCGTTGTTCAACCTCGGATACCCAGGTTTCATTGCCATGAAATTCATCTTTGCTGATCGCTTCCACCCGGGGTATATCCAGCGCCATAAATACCCTGAGGGCAAGTACCAGCAGCAGTGTCACGGGCAACAGGCGGTAAACCCATTTTTCGAGACGGGGTGCAGTAGAAAGATAATTTGTACTCAGCACTATTAAAGCAACAAACGCGGGGACAGTCCAGTTGGCTTCCACCCGGCCGCGAAGACTGCTGATGAGAAAGAACAGGTAAACGCCGACCATAGAATATTTCAACGCTTTTTCTACGGCCGAGCGGCTCTTATATCGGAACGCAGCATACAACAGCAGCCAGCCAATAACTGGTCCGGCAAATGCGAGTTGTCCGCTGAAGTATTCAAGGGTAAAGGAGAATTGATAGGCAGGAGCATTGCGTTCAAACAAATGATACTGTACCGAAGGCATTCCATTTTCCACCTGCCATATTATGTGGGGAAGGAACAACAAACCCGCAAGTGCCATAACAAGGTAGGTCTGATACTTCAGGAACAACTTAGGATTCGACATCAGGGTGAACAGGATGATCAGTATCCCATGATACTTACTGTATAGCATCAGGGCAACAGCCAAAGCCAGCGACACTACTGCCACAATATCCATGCGTTCCGCAAAACGCCGATAGGCCAGGAAAAATACAGCGGTGAAGAACAGGAGCGGAAGATCAGGAACGGCCAGTATTCCTCCTATCTGGGCCACGGCAAGGGAAAAACAAATGGCATAAAACAGCCGGTGGTTTGTTGAACTGATCAACTGGCCGATGACAAAAACGGTAGCGGTATTCAGCACCGCTATCCAGAACCGAACCCCAAACTCCCCCGGGAAAAGGGTCGTTCCCGCCCTGATCAGCCAGGCGATCATTGGAGGGTGATCGAAGTATCCCCAGGCCGGGTACTGGGCATATACCCAATAATACGCTTCATCATCCAACAGTCCGGTTAACGCGGCCTGCACCAAATTAAGGGTAAGCCATAAGATGTAAAACAGTGCGCGGTGATGTTTCAGCAGTATTTCCCTCATTACTTTTGTTTATAGACCTGTATGGAAATGGGATTCAATCACGGCTACCGCATTTTCTACACGTTGTTCATTACTGCCGCTTATAACCGCCCAGGGAACGGGCTGGTTTTGCAAAAGCGATTTATACCGATCGAATAAGGCCTGACGTTTTTCCAGTTCGGGGTATTCCCGCAGCTCATCTTTCACCCAGGGAAGGTCGACAGCACACAGCAGGTACAGATCATATTTTCGGCGTTCGATCTCCTCTTCAATAAAGGGAGGGCACTTTCCAAAAACCACTTCATACCACACCTTCATCACATACATATTGGTATCAATAAAAAGGGGTTTACCGGGGTGCCGTGCGGCCAGTTCATCCTCAAGTTCCAACTGCCCCCGGGCAATAAGCATCAGGTCATTGTAGGTATAGCGGGTACCGTGTTGCAGCAGGTATTCCCGCGCGTATTCCTGAACCCAAACACTGTTAAATCTTTCAGCCAGGCGCTGGGCGAGCATGCTCTTTCCTGTCGATTCCGGCCCGATGATAACAATTTTATGGTTGCTGAGAATTGGTTTCATACTGATGATTGGACGCCCGCTGGCGAATGCTGACCGTTGTTCAATGCTTTTTTCCTCCAGGCTGCCAGCCCGGATACCGCAAGGATAAGCAATACCAGATAATAAATACTGGTAAATACATAGCCTTTTACAAAATACAGGGGTATAGAGGCGATATTGGTAGCGATCCACCATCCCCAGCTTTCCACTTTTTTTCTGGCCATCAGCCACATGGCGGTAAAGGCTGTGGCCGAAGCGAAGGAATCTGCAACGGGCAATGTTCCTGAATAAAAATGCTCCCGTAGTCCGGATAACGAGAAAAAGAAGATGAGGTAAAGAGCACCGAAAAATAGCAGTTGCTGAATCCATTCCCGGCGCTTGGAAAAACTGATCTGCAGCGCTGGCTTTCGCAGTGAATCCTTTTTTGCCCAGAGTATCCAACCATAAATACTCATAACGGTATAGTAGAAGTTAACCGTCGCTTCTCCAAAAAGGTGAGCTTTGAAACTCAGGTATATGTAGATGATGGTGTTCACCAGGCCCACCGGATATACCAGTATATTTTCCCGGCGTGAAAACCAGACACTCCCGATTCCAAAAATTACAGCGATAAATTCAATCAGGGAGGTACTTAACATCCCTTCGGTAAACTGCCGGAAGAGCTCATCCATACAACCAGACCATTAACCTGTAGGTAAAAAAAATGGAGTATGTCCGCCGTTCAGGGCATGCATACTCCACAATTTCATGCTAAAATCGATTATTCTGCTTCAGCGACCACCTCTTTAACCTCCGGAATCATGCGTTTCATCATTCCTTCAATTCCGGCTTTCAGGGTAATCATGGAAGAAGGGCATCCGGAGCAGGAACCCTGCAACATCAGGTTTACCACCCCATCATCGTAACTTTTAAACTGAATGGCGCCACCGTCCATTTCAACAGCAGGCTTTACATAGTTTTCCAGCAATTCCTTGATCCGCTTCACCACATCATCATCATCCGCGCTTACCACATTACTGCTTTCGGGTTTCAACGCAGCAACTTCATCTTCATTCACCGCAACTTTGCCCTCTTCCAGGTAATCTTTCAAAAATTGACGAATGGTTGGAATAACATCGTTCCACTCGGTATCCGCCGTTTTGGTAAGGGTAACAAAATTGCTGGCAATGAATACCGCTTTTATAAAGGGAAATCCAAAAAGCTCTGTCGCAAGAGGCGAAACCCTGGCACTTTCCGTATCGGGAAGATCAATACTCTTTCCCGGATTC
>JAEYRC010000190.1 GCA_023409675.1 Bacteroidota bacterium | reverse complement strand
CAACCCTATACAATACAGTTGAGCCCCGGCAGGAATGGCTGGAGGGTGCCAGGCTGGGTTATGATTTCCTGAACCGCTATTGTTTTGATGACGACGGGCAGATGTTTTTTCATGTAACCCGCGACGGACAACCCATCCGTAAGCGGCGCTATTTTTTTTCCGAAACTTTTTATGTTATAGCCGCGGCCGCTTATGCAAAAGCCAGTGGTGATCAGGAGGCCGCAGCAAATGCGCGAAGAATTTTCGGAAAATGCATCTCGTATGCTTCCAACCCGGAACTGCTTCCGCGAAAGTTTACCGGCACCCGGCCTTCAGTGGGTATCGGCGTTCCGATGATCCTCCTTAATACGGCGCAACAGTTGCGCGAAACTATTGGCGATGAACGCTGCGACCCCTGGATTGATACCTGGATCAATACCATTGAGCAGTTGTTTGTAAAGGATGATATCCGTTGCGTGATGGAACAGGTTGCTCCTGATGGCAGCATCATCGATCACATCGATGAACGTAAACTCAATCCCGGACACGCCATTGAAGGAGCCTGGTTCATACTTCATGAGGCCATGCATCGCGGAAATGATCCCCGGCTGATCGGTTTGGGTTGCAGAATGCTGGATTACATGTGGGATAGAGGCTGGGACAGCGAACACGGCGGTATTATGTATTTCAAAGATGTATATGATAAACCCGTGCAGGAATACTGGCAGGACATGAAATTCTGGTGGCCCCAGAATGAAACCATTATCGCAACATTACTGGCTTATCTTCTAACGGGCGAAGAAAAGTATTCACGCTGGCACCGGATGATCCACCAGTATGCCTATGCGAAGTTTCATGACACGGAACACGGTGAATGGTTTGGATATCTGCATCGGGATGGAAGCCTTGCACAGCCGGCAAAAGGAAATCTATTTAAAGGACCTTTTCACCTGCCCAGGCAGGAGTGGTATTGCATGCGTATACTCGAAAAATTTACTTCCCGGCAAAAAATGCATCTGAATTATGACCGATTATGATCACCGATTGATGAAAGGCGTACATTTCCTGCGGAATACTGTGCTGCTATTACTGCTGTGTACTTCGCTGCATGCGCAGGAACAGGCGGCGACACCTTCGGGTTTTTCCACTTATTTCGATCAGCGTGTTTCCCATTTCAAAACATTACCGCAATCAACAGGAAGCATTGTTTTCCTGGGGAACAGTATTACAGACGGAGCCGAATGGAGTGAATTATTTTCAGACCTGAATACTAAAAATCGCGGTATCAGCGGCGATATAACTGCGGGAATTCTTTACCGGCTGAACGAGCTGACAGCGATTCAACCCGCAAAAATATTCCTGATGATTGGCGTGAATGACCTGGCACAGAATGCGACACCCGATGCTGTAATTTCAGGGATTACTAAAATAATAACTACACTTCAGCAAAATGTTCCTGCTGCAAAGCTTTTTATTCAAAGCATCCTGCCCGTCAACAAATCGTTTGGAAAGTTTGCGGGACATGTTGATAAATCTGCGCAGATACTTAAAGTCAATGCCGAACTCAACAAGTTGCCGAAGCTCCATAATGTCACCTACATCAACCTGTACGATGATTTTACTGATGCTTCAGGAAGGCTTGATAAGCGGTATACCAACGATGGGTTGCATTTGAGCGGGGAGGGTTATCTTTTATGGAAACACCTGTTGTATCCGTATGTGTATGGTCGTGAGCAACGTGCGTCGCTGATACCCTTACCACAGGTGCTGAACTATACCCGGGAGCGTTTTTTCCTGTACCGCAGTGCCGGAATCTATTCTCCGGATACCGCGTTGGCCCGGGAAATGCGTTGGCTGCAACAATCTCTTTCCGATGCAGGAATACGTCAGCCTTTATTAACAGCTCCTGAAAAAGAACAGCCCTACATTCATATTGCATTGGGAAATGTGGAGGCGCCTATGAACGGTCAGGAAGCTTACGCAATTGATATTGATGCAGACAGGATTATAGTAATAGCGAATACGGCGGCTGGAATACATCACGGATTGCAGACCCTTATTCAGTTATTACGTGATGGCGTAGCCGCAGAGGGGTGCTCAATCACCGACTGGCCGGCTTTTTCCTGGCGGGGGTATATGATTGATGTGGGCAGAAATTATATGTCGATGGAGCTGCTGAAGCAAAAGATTGATTATCTGAGCCGCTATAAGTATAATATTTTTCACTTTCATGTTACGGAAGACATTGCCTGGCGCATTGCCATCGACCGCTATCCGCAGTTAACCGCGCCCGAACATATGCTTCGCGATAAAGGAATGTATTATACCGAAGCGGAGATCCGTGAACTGATCCGCTATTGCCATGACCGGCATATTACTTTTGTGCCGGAAATCGATATGCCGGGTCATAGCGCCGCCTTTTCACGTGCACTGGGTTTTGATATGCAAAGTGATTCCGGACTGATTGCAGTCAAGCATATTTTACGCGAACTGGTGGGAAAGTATGATTTGCCCTACTGGCATATCGGGGCCGATGAAGTGAAGATCACCAATCAGCAATTTTTACCGGAGGTCAGCAGGTTGATGGACAGTCTCCAGCGCCGGATCATTGGTTGGGAGCCGGGTGGTAATTTTAGCGATAACACCATCCGGCAGTTGTGGATGGAGGATGTTGATAAAATAGCCCGGCAGCAGTCGGTTCAATATATTGATTCCCGGCATCTTTACCTCAATCATATGGATCCCCTGGAAGCGGTTACCACAATTTTCTTCCGCAAATTAAGTGATCGCGACGTTGGAAATGCTCAGGCTCTGGGCGCCACACTCTGCACCTGGAATGATCGTGCTGCCGCGTCGGAGCACGACATAATGCGGATGAATCCGGTTTACCCGGGAATCTTAACATTTGCGGAACGTGCCTGGCGGGGTGGCGGCAAAAAAGGCTGGACTGCCTTTATGGATGCTTCGGCGGATTCGCTGTATGCCGCCTTTAAAAAATATGAATACCGCCTGATGGATCATAAGGAACAGTTTTTTCGCGATAAACCTTTTCCCTATGCGATTCAACAGCACCTGCAGTGGAAGTTATATGGTCCATATCCCAATAAGGGCATGCTGAACACGGCATTTGCTCCGGAACAGGCGGGCAGCAAGTGGGATAGCAGCGCATACCAACTCCAAGTATCCGGCGGAACCATAGTACTTCGGCATTGGTGGCATCCGTTGGTGCAGGGTGTGCTCAAAAACGCCGCTGATAGCAGCACCTGGTACGCAACCACCCGCTTCTGGAGTGATGCAGACGGGCTTATGCCCTGTTGGATCGGGTTCAATAACCTTTCACGTTCCCCTTCAACCGATTCACCTCCCCGAAATGCATGGGATGAAAAAGGGTCGGCATTGTGGGTAAACCAGCAGCTTGTCGCGCCTCCCAACTGGTTGCGGGCAGGCCAGCAGGGGCATTCAGAAATTCCACTGACAGATGAAGGTTATGAATACCGTAAGCCTGCGTTCATTCCTGTGCGGAAGGGATGGAATGAGGTGCTGGTAAAAGTGCCGGTTGGAAGTTTTCGGGGCCGGAACTGGCATAACCCGGTAAAATGGATGTTTACATTTATGCCCCTGAGCCGTTAATCCTGTACTGGTATCCACAGCAATAACGTTACAAAAGGGCTTTGAAAATCAATTAAAAATAAGGATTGTTTTATTCGTGGAATTGTATAAATTTGCACCCTCTAATACGGGTTTAGCCGTATCGGTTTAAATCCCGGGGCGTAGCGTAGCCCGGTCATCGCGCCTGGTTTGGGACCAGGAGGTCGCAAGTTCGAATCTTGCCGCCCCGACAAAAAAAGGACAAGCTGATTAGTTCAGTTTGTCCTTTTTTTTATGTCCATACATTAGTCAACTTGTAATCAGTAATAAGCTGCTCTAATGCACAATCCCCGTATTCTATGACCCTTTACATATTTGATAATTGAAGTTATCCACTTTTAGGGGGTATTTAAGCCATTTTTGTAATTTGTGTTTGTACAATTCCTGCGTATGATTCACCTGGGCATCTTAATAACCAAACATCACCGGCTGATCAGTGTTGCCGCGATGCTGGATGTTTTTGAATCGGCTAACCGCTTTTCAGTGCAATCGGGTAATGATCCCTGCTTTGCCATTTCTCTGCTTTACCCGGGCGATAAAGCCGGGTTTACCTATGGCGATTTTCCAAAATATGCTATCGATCAGGCGCCGGTCCAAACCCTGATTCTGATACCGGCTTTTGCCGCGGAACACATCAACACCGCCATTCAGGATAATGCCGACTGCATTCCATGGCTCATACAGCAGTACAAACAGGGGGCGGAGATTGCCAGTTTTTGCACCGGAGCATTTTTACTTGCGGCCACTGGCTTATTAAATGATAAACCCGCAACAACTCATATCCAGGCTGCGGAAGCTTTATCCAGATCGTTTCCCCGTGTACGGATTACACCCCGCGAAATTACCACCTTTGAAAACGGAATATATACCAGTGGAGGCGCCACCAACAGTTTTCACCTGATGTTCAGCATTATAGAAAAATATTGCGGAAAAAGCCTGGCCATTCAGACCGCCAAATACTTCGCGGTTGACCTTAACCGTGAGCAACAGATGTATTTCAGTACATTCAAGCCTGTTACAGATCACCAGGATGAATTAGTGACCTCTCTTCAGCGAAATATGGAAGCAAAATTCAGTGAAGGGGAAACCATAGAGAAACTACTGGATGGCATTCCGGCCAGCAGGCGCAACCTGGTGCGGCGATTTAAGGGTTTAACCGGCATAACGCCTATTTAATACCTCCAAAAAACCCGGATGGAGGCGGCAAAAAAACTGCTGGAACAAAGCCGGCTCAGCATTCTGGAAATAATGCTCCGCGTGGGCTACAATGACCTCAAAACTTTCCGGCAGCTATTCAAAAAACATACGGGAATGACTCCTACAGCCTACCGCGATAAATTTACACCCCGCGGTACCGCGCTTCTGGGATCGATGGTCGTGAACAATTAAGCTGTTTATATTACTCACACCCTAAATACACTTAATCTACTAACCGGTTGACCCGCTACCGTAGCCTGAAGAAAAGTTTGGCAATAATCCCCCCTTTTCTTGTCTTTTCTGCATCCTGTGCTGAACAGCGGACCAGCTTAATTTGCACCATAAAGCAAAACATGCCCGGTATAACGTTAAGGTCTAACCGTAACTGAATACTTTGCAGATTTGATAGTGCCATTGTGGTAGAAGAGGAATGCGCTTACCGGCAACAGGAAGCATTGGAAGCGCAACGGATTGCTTTGATCGATTGTCAATACGACTGATGATAGCATTTCAGTGATCCTATTATCATTCTAATGGCAGGAGAATTAGTATGATGTCTGACAATATTTTAATGAGCGTATATGATTGAAGTATTTAAAACCAATATCGAAGATGATTTTTCAGCAAGCCGGATCCTGGATTTGCTAAACCATCGCTTTCCGGGATGCCGGATCAATTTTGATCTTCAGGACTGCGATAAAATTTTGCGAATCGAAGGACATAATTTCCAAACCGAAATGGTAAGAGGAATTGTGGAACGGGTCGGTTTTGATTGCGCTATCCTGGACTAATCGTAGCAAAGCAACAATCCCCGTTGAAGGGTTAACCCAATCGCTGATCGGATTTCGACAAATTTTGCCGCTTTGTTTAGAGAACTTTTAGTAAATTTTCATTTTATACAATTCACTTTTATGGAAGACGCGGTGAAATTATTACCCTCCCGTAACGGACGCTCCAAATTTGTAATTATAGATGATGAAGTGGAAGTTGCGGAGATGGAGGTTGGCCTTGCTGATAACCTGATGACGATCTATCATACGGAAGTAAAACCTGAAGCGGAAGGAAGAGGGCTTGCCAAAACCTTACTCAGCGCCATGAAAGCCTATTCGAAACAGCAGGGCCTGAAAGTGAAACCACTCTGCCCATTTGTGTATGGGCAGTTTAAAAAATATCCCGACCTGTTTGAAGATATCTGGTATAAAGGTGAATAACCGCTTCTACAGAACTTCCGCCGAATCTTTTCAGTGCACACCTGCTTTTCCCATCCGCGTGCATCACCTTGCTCCTGCAGCCTTTCCTAAAAACTGCCATTCCCCGGTTTGCTGAATTTCAGGGTTGGCATGAAATTTAACGGGATTGTTACAATCAATAAAAAATTTATAAAATGAACAAATTATTCAGGGCGCTGATTGCCGGATATGGAGCGAAAAAACTTGGTGGTGGATGTTTTGGTACAATAATCGTTTTTATTATTATATATGCTCTTTTAGGACAGTGTAATTAAGCCTGGAAGATATTGGCATGATTCTTATTCTATATATCCCGTACCTCCAGTAACGATATTTCAGGCGACTGAAAACCGATAACCCGGATCACGTAGAATGATGATATTTCTCACATTAAAATCTAACATCATGAAACGTATAATCTTATCCGCTGGAATTGCATTTGGGATATTGAGTTTTGTAATTGCCGGAACAACACAGCAGGTGGTCGTTCCAGCCAACTTTAACGCTGTTCAGGACACCATTCCTGAAAGAGATACCATCCCAAAAAGAGATACAACAGATATCCCTGATATTCCGGATACATTATCATTAACCGGAATTCCGGCTTACTGATTTAATCTTTAATAATTATTCGACCCTCGTAAAATTAAGGCAGATCCGTTTCGGGTTTGTCTTTTTTTATTCTAATGCCCTGAGGCAGGCTTGTCGGAGTGCCTGCATGTACTGCAAACCCTTACGATTCGCAAATTCTATGTTCCGCTCCGGAATAGCTTCGGGATGAGAATAAGATTCCAGCGCTTTGCTTATGCTTTCTTCTCTCAACAGATGTAGCATAGGGTAGGGGGAACGGTTGGTATAATTAGAAGCGTCATTTTCGGAAGACCCTGCAAATAAATAATTGGGGTGAAAACTGGCAACCTGGTAAATCCCCTCGTACCCTTCCCGTTCGATAAGCATTTCCGATAAAGATACCAGGTCGAGATAACTGTAAAAATCCTCAAAGTTTTCGGGTATAATGATCAGCGTGGTTTCAATAGCGGGATAATTATTCAATCGTTCCAGTTCCAGCGCAAGCGTTTGAAGAATTTTTTCCCTGTCTGAATGTTGTACAACAGTATAACGGATGGTTTCGCGTTTGAATTCCCTGCCGGCAAATGGACAAAAATTACAACCGATCACTACATCCCTCAGCCAGTTTTTCGTATGCTCTATAATACTGCTCTCTTCCATACTATTAACTGTAAAAATCGATCAGGGAGGCAAAATAATTATCATTCCATCCTTCCACAATATCATCAAAATCCTCATCCGGAATATTGGTGTGCCGAAGTTCCAGGGAGGTGCCTTGTTTGTGCGGATGTAATAGAATCGTCACCCTTGATTCCTCTTCCTGGTCGCCAAAATACCACTGTTGAACAATTTTCCGGCCTTCTTCAAATTCGAGGTTGCGGCCTACAATGCTGCCATCCCAAAGTGAAAATTCGGAACCTGGCTCGGTAGTCATTTCTGCAGGCTCGCCGGTCCATAAGCGAATGGTGGGTGCATAGGTAAGCGCACGGTAAACCTCTTCCGGATCTGCGGGTAGAACCACATATTTCTTATAATCTTTCATAACGATGCAAATTACCAAAATTATAAGGGCAGGAACAGATCAATTTCTATAAGCCGAATTTCCGTTTGAATTATCCCCGGCAGGATGTTTTCCCCTATCATTTTTAGCGCTAATTTCATCGCCTGATGAATAAATGTTTGATTTTTTTGAAAGGATATGCCGCAATCATCCTGCTTACCGGATCAATTTTTTCAGCCTGCCAGAATACTATCAATAAAGATTCCGATGCATCCCGTGATGGAGAAGCTCCGGTTTATAGTCCGCAGGAAAGCATGGAACGGATGAAGCTGGTCAGCGGTTTTGAGGTCAAACTGGTAGCCGCTGAACCCCTGGTTATCGCTCCTGTCGCGCTTCAATTTGATACCAGAAACCGACTGTGGGTGGTGGAAATGACCAGCTATATGCCCGATACGCTGGGTACTGGTGAAGACCTGCCACAGGGCAGAATTGTGATACTTTCTGATACCACTGGTGATGGAATTATGGATACGCGGAAGGTTTTTATGGATTCGCTGGTAATGCCGCGGGCGATATGTTTTATCAATAACGGGCTGCTTATCGCCGAACCACCCAACCTGTGGTTCGTTGAAATTCAGGACGACCGGCCCGTAAATAAAACGCTGGTGGATCCGGAATATGCTGTTGGTGGTAACGTTGAGCATCAACCGAATACTCTTTACCGTGCCATGGATAACTGGATCTATAACGGCGAGTCGACCCGTAGATACCGGTTTCGTAACGGGCAATGGATTATTGAAAAAACGCTCCTGCGGGGTCAATGGGGAATTTCGCAGGATGATCAGGGGAGGTTGTTTTATAACAATAACAGTCAGAACCTGCTGGGTGATTTCTTCCCGCCCGCCTTTTCCGGTGGTACGCATAGCATAGCTAAACTTCATGGATATAACGAGCGGATTGTACCCGACAACAGGGTTTACCCGGCTGCGCCCACACCCGGAGTGAACAGGGGATACCAGGAAAACATTCTTGATGACAGCTTGCGCCTTATCAATTTTACTGCAGCGAGCGGTCCGGTGATCTACCGTGGTGATCTATTCGATAGTGCCTTTAGTGGAAATGCGTTCGTTGCGGAGCCTTCAGCCAACCTGATCAAAAGGAATATTTTAACAGAGAATGGTAACCGGGTGGAGGGGCGACAGGCATATCAGGGATACGAATTCCTGGCATCAACCGATGAGCGGTTCAGGCCGGTTACCCTGTATAACAGCCCGGAAGGCGCGTTATACCTGACGGATATGTACCGCGGCATCATTCAGCATGTAACCTACCTTACGCCTTATTTGAAAGAGCAGATCGCGCAACGTAAGCTTTCTGCTCCGCTCAACTGCGGCAGGATCTATAAAATAATTCCGCAGAACACTACACCGCAGTTACCCATCATGCCGGATGCCACCGATTCACTGGTTCTCATGCTTGCGCATCCGAATGGCTGGATTCGCGATAAGGCACAGCAACTGCTGATCGACCGTCGTGACTTGCGTGCACTGCCTGCCTTACATGAACTGATTAGCACCTCTTCCAATCCATTGGCCATAATACATGCCCTGTGGACCCTGGAAGGATTGGATCAGCTTCAAAAAGATAAGCTCCTCCCGCTGCTTTATCATTCCGATATAAGGATTCAACGGCAGGTGCTAACGATACTGGCATCCTCAGGAAAACATTTTGCCGCACAAAAAATAGTCAATGCACTGGAGAACTTCATACCCAGGAGCGATAAACTGCTGTATCCCTATATCGCTTTCGCCACTAAAGTTTATTCCGGAGAAAATACCGCCTTGTCTCAAAAGATTTTTCAAAAAATTTTAAAACAATCACCGGAAGATATTTTCCTCGCCAGTGCGATTCTGGATAATTACAAGGGGTCAGGAGAAGCGTTGCTGTCCAGCCTGGGATTGAGTCGAACCGATACCACTTCGTCATTCGTTCGGGAACTGAACCGCCAGGAACTGCAGCAAACGAAAAAAATCAATGCCGAAAAGCAAAAAGAAGTACAGAATATGTTTCCGCGGGGTTATGAATTATATACCACCATCTGCCAAAGCTGCCACGGGGTTGATGGAAATGGGATAGCCGCTGTAGCGCCTCCGCTGAATAATTCAGAATGGGTGACGGGTAATCCCTCCGCACTCATGTCAATAACGCTCTTTGGACTGAAAGGGCCGGTGACTGTTGCCGGAAAAACCTACAATGAACAGCAGTTTGGAGAGATGCCCGGGATAGGTAATAATCAGCAACTGTCGGATGAAGACATCGCGGAATTATTAAGTTTTATACGCAAGGCATGGCAGAATTCCAGTCCGTCAATTGAGCCGGAAGCGGTACGGAAAATCCGCAACAAGTTTTCAGGTCGCCTGCATCCGTTTACACAGGAGGAATTGCTAAAGGAATTTTCTTCAAAATGAAAGACCAGCCCGGTTACAGTTAGAAGGTATTCCCTATATTCACCAATTTTTAAGCATTAATGTATGGAAGAAAACATAACCCCGCTGATCACCAATGATGTCGTTGTACTGGGAATTCTTGCGCTGATCCTGGGCTTTGTTTTTTACACTGCCGGATCTTCCAATTCATTTTGGAAGAAATTTTACGGTGTGGTGCCTTCAGTACTGGTGTGTTACTTTATTCCTGCTTTGCTGAATACATTTAATGTTATTAACGGAAGTCAGTCGCAACTGTATAGTGTGGCCTCCAGGGTGCTGCTTCCCGCCTGTCTCATTTTACTGACTATCGGGATTGATATTGCTGCCCTCCGAAAGCTGGGCAGTAAATCACTGATCATGTTCCTCGCCGGAACAGCAGGAGTTATGATCGGAGGACCACTGGCCTTTTTTATCACCGGCGCAGCTTTTCCTGAAACTCTAACGTTCAACGGTGAAGAAACCTGGAGAGGATATGCCACTATATCCGGAAGCTGGATCGGTGGTGGAGCCAACCAGGTGGCTTTACTGGAAGTTTTCGGGGCCAGTAAAGACCTGTTCAGTCAGATGATCGCGGTGGATATTTTGATCGGAAATTTATGGACAGGTATCTTATTATTTGCTGCGGAGCAGCGCAATAAAATTAACCGCTGGCTAAAGGCCGACAACAGGGCGATTGTGGAACTCGAAACACGCATGGAACAAGTGGAAGTAAGTCGGGGAATAAAATCCACAGGTACACGTGAATTAATTCTTTTGCTGGCGGTTTCCCTGGGCTTAACCGGACTGGCGCATCTGTTATCCGACGGAATTGTTCCATTTTTCACTGAAAATTTTCCCGGCTCCGCGAAGTATTCCCTGACCAATTCATTTTTCTGGATTGTGGTATTGGCCACCACCTTTGGACTGATACTGTCATTTACCCGTGTACGCAGGATGGAATCCATTGGAGCATCGAAAATGGGCAGTGTATTCCTGTATATTCTGGTGGCAACGATTGGAATGAATATGGACCTTAAAGCTGTTTTGAATAACCCGAAATTTTTCCTGACCGGACTAATCTGGATACTTACCCATATTATGATCATGTTCGTGGTAGCCCGAATGATCCGGGCTCCATTCTTCTTTGTGGCTGTAGGCAGCCAGGCCAATGTTGGCGGAGCCGCTACAGCGCCAATTGTTGCTGCAGCATTCAATAAATACCTGGCTCCGGTGGGTGTATTGATGGCTGTTTTGGGTTATGCAGTAGGTACCTATGGTGGATACCTGTGTGGCCTGTTGCTACAGTGGGTATCCGGCCTCCTCTCCTGATTTTTATGGGCCTGGTGTAGTAGCCCGAATGGTCAATAATGAAATTTAATTTGCCTTAATCATTTGGCAATCAACTGCTGTGCATTCACGTCAAACCATTTGTAAGGCTTGGGCATCATTTTTGTCCTATGACAATTTGCCCAATCCATCCTTCGAAACTCCCTCATTTCAGGCCTTCCGGTCTGGTTTCAAAATTTGACCTTAAGAAAACAACCATCTATAAATACCACACAGTTGACTATGAAGATAACTTTACTGCTTATGCTCATGGGGTTATGGTGCATACCTTCCTCCCAGGCTCAGAATGTTTTTAATCCGGCCGACCCCTTAGTTAAGTACGATGCAACCAAACCATTGGGTAGTCCTGAACGCCCTGATACCAGTAAGGCCGGGTTACAGAAGTTTGTTTATATACCAACAAATGGTGTAAGTACCGGAAGCAACAGCTGGGACGTCAGTTCCTTCAAATCCTATTATTTCAATTATAATGGTCGGAAATTCGCCTTCCGGCTGAAATTTCCCAGAAGCTACATCAATAACGACAGCGCCTCTAAAAAATACCCGATGATGCTGTTCTTTCATGGAGCAGGAGAGGTTGGATGTGCGCCGAATGGTGGTATTTATAATAATGAAAAACAACTGGCCCTGGGCGCCCAGTTGTTCAAGGATCGCGTGGATAACAATTTATATGATGGATTTCTGCTTTATCCGCAATTGGTGCTGTCTGGTAATTCATGCTGGGGCGACTGGGGCGGAGTGGGCGTTTCAACTATATACAATGCACTGCTGAAACTGGTGGATTCTATGACCAAATACACCCGCCTCGACAGGGATCGGGTAATGGTTTCCGGATTATCTGCCGGTGGAGTCGCCGCTTACAATATGGCCAGAGGCTATCCGCAGCATATTGCGGGTATTGCCCCATCTGCCGCCACCGGTTCTACCACCAACATTCCGGGGTTTGTACATGTGCCGATCTGGTTTGCTACAGGCATGAAGGATAACAATCCATCACCAACAAAAGCGACCAATTATTATAATACCATAAAAAATGCGGGGGCCGATATCCGGTTTACCCTATATAAAAACGCTGGTCATGCTGTTTGGAACCTGCACTGGAAAGAAGCAGATTACGTTCCGTTCATGAACAC
>JAEYRC010000181.1 GCA_023409675.1 Bacteroidota bacterium | reverse complement strand
TGCTTGGGCATTTTATGATCATTCCTTTTATCAATCCATACCTCGAATTTAATGTTGGATTTACTAAAGAACAAACGCCGCTGGTGTATATGGTTGGGGGCGGCTGTACCCTGATTTCCTCTTTTTTTATTGGTAAGATGGCCGATAAGTATGGTAAGCTGAAAGTATTTATGATCTGCCTGCTGTTATCGGTGATACCGGTATTTCTGATTACCAACATGCCCGTCATCCCGTTCTATTATGTACTGATCGTTTTCGGATTTTGGTTTACGGTATCAACAGGCAGAAATATTCCCGCACAGGCCATGATCAGTACAGTGGTTAAATCGGAGAAGCGGGGTCAGTTCATGAGTTTCAATTCCTCTTTTCAGCAATTGTTCACCGGCCTGGCTTCCATTATCTCGGGATTTATTGTTACCCAGGATGCCGATGGACGGATCCTGCGCTATAACTGGGTGGGTTACCTGAGCGTAACGATCGTACTCAGTACCATTTTCATCGCCCGCAAGCTTGCCCGTCATCAGGAAATTCAATAACAGCCGGCATTATATCTAAGCGTTATTTTTCTTTAATTCTGTAAACGGGATAGCGCATATGATCGGGTTCATAATAGGGTGAGTTTTTGAAAACAAATTCGAGTTGAGCGGAAGCGCTTTTAGCGAAAGTGGTGTCCGATGCGACCTTATCGCGAAGCTGTTGACGCAGCGCAGGATTTTCTTTCAGGTATGCTGCCGCGGTTTCTTCAAAGGCATAAGCGCTAAACCCTTCCTTCCTGCCCAGAATGCCATCAAAAAAATTCCACGCGAAATAGGAATCCGATCCCTGCGGTTCCAGTACTTCAACCAGGAAACGATTGGCGATCTGTGTCATGGGTATGTACCAGTCACCTTTACGGAAAGACATTTTTTCTTCCTTTACGCTCAACTGAACATTGGAATTGGGGTGATGGCCTTCGTATGGCCGGGATGCGGCCTGGTAATCATCGATCCGGTACACTTCAACCTCAAGTATGGTATCCTGTTGCAGCGGCCGCATTTCAACACCATTGAGTTTCAATAATTCCACTACATTCCACCAACCCTGAGGCAGAATATAAGCGGCCGGCTTCTTTACGACCAGAGATGGTTCGTAATGGTTGAAATAATCAACAGTTCTGGTAAAAGGTTTTGCCCGGTCGTAGTATAAACGTGGTAATCCCGACACATAACTGGTTTTCATACCCGATTCATATCCGCTGAAAACGATCTTACCGGGATTATCACGGTTAAGCTTCCACGCTAATGGAAATTCTTTTGCAGCAAGCACCTGCTGTTTTTGTTCCTTTCGCAACTGCGCTATCTGCGCGCTGTGCATGGCGGTAAACTCAATGAAACTCCGCATGAGTTCATAGGTTGCGCGTACCCGTTGGTCGTAGGGTTTTAGCATATGCGTTTCAGGCATAAATGAAAAGCTGTGCCATAAAGCGGCATAACCGGTGCTGTACCGCGGGCCATCAAAAAATTCCGACCATCCGCGTTCAGGTCGTCCTCCAAAAAAGTTTACATAGGGAATGAGCGGGAAATTCTTTGCTGCCATAGACTGATACAGGAAGGGCTCAAACACATCATGCATAAACTTTCCCATCACACCACCCAGTTTATTGTGCTGCGAAGCGATCAGGGTCATCACGTGCTGATAGTCGGCCCCATTGCTAACATGATTATCAACAAAAACATCAGGATCGCACCAATGGAAAATCTCCGCGAATGAACGGGCTTCTTTGGAGTCGGCCTTGATGAAATCGCGGTTCAGGTCAAAATTTCTCGAATTACCCCGGAAGCCGAATTCTTCCGGTCCGTTCTGATCTACCCGGTAATACGCGCTTCGGTTCAGGATTCCCCCGATATTGTATACCGGAATGATCGCCAGTACGATGTTCTCGGGTAAATTGATTTTCTTTTCAACAATATCGCGCACCAGCAACATGCTGGCGTCAATTCCATCCGGTTCTCCCGGATGAATACCATTATTGATCAATATTATGCGTTTATTCTGCCGGCGAAGTGTCGCGGGATCGAACTGGCGGTTTGCTGAAACAAGGATAAGCGAAAGCGGTTCACCCGCATCTGTCGGACCCATGGTTTTAAGCTGAACCATAGTGGAAGCCTTGTCGAGCGCCTTCCACCAGTTCATGATTTCGGCATAGGAGGGGGTCTGTTTTCCTCCACTGGTTTCAAAACGGGTAATGTGCTGTTGTGCCTGCAGTTGGATGCTGAAAAGCAGGAAGATAAGGGCTGTAAGGTATCTCATGCCCTAAAAATAAGGAAGCGCGGAATAATTCAACCTAAATAAAAAAGGCCGCCTGTACAGGCAGCCTGAATATATTGTTTGGAACCTGAGAATTAGCTGGCTTTGGCGAGACTATTCACGCCTTTGGTCAGTTTACGCTTCAGGTTAGAAGCTTTATTTTTATGGATGATGCCACGTTTAGCCAGCTTGTCGATCATGGACACAACAGAAGGTAATTCTTCGGATGCGGATTTGTTTTCCGTAATCGCTTTGAGATCACGAATGGCATTCCGGGTAGTTTTTCCATAATACCGGTTGCGGTCCCTGCGCTTCATAGCCTGGCGCATATCTTTCTTCGTAGCCTTATGATTTGCCATTTATTTTCTGAATTTGGACGGCAAAGGTAGGATTTTAACTGGAAAAACAAGTCCTTCCGGGAAAGATTTTTCGAAAAGTTCAATATTTTTCAGTTGAACCAGCCCTTTATCGTCGTTATGATGTACAGCAAATTTACTAAAAATGCTGATGCTCAATAAAATGCCATTAAATTTTAGCTTGCTTTTCGTAAAATGCCCCTATTGATGAACAATTTTGACCGATATTTGTGCTCCGTTTCAAATTCGGACCCGGATCGCTGAATTTGCATGCGTAAACCATTTAATATGAAGGACTTCTCTTATATAACAAATTCACATCCGTCTTTTATTGAGGGGCTGTACCAGGATTTTGTAAAGGATCCCGGATCGGTAGATCCTGAAATGCGGAAATTTTTTGAGGGTTTTGATTTTGCCATGGATTCGGGCCTGGCCGCTTCAGCCAATGGTAGCGGAAAAAGTGCTGCTTCCTCCGCACCGGCATCCGCCGTTGATCAGGAGTTCAAGGTGTATCAACTGATCCAGGCGTACCGTAAAAAAGGCCATTTGATCGCCAAAACCAACCCGATTCGTGAAAGAAAAGACCGTCAGGCCAATCTCGACCTGAAATATTTCGGTTTGGGTGAGCAGGACATGGAAACGGTTTTCGCTGCCGGAAAGTTCATCGGGCTCGGCAGCGCACCCCTGAAGGATATCCTCGCGCATTTAAAGAAAGTATATACGGGTTCTGTAGGACTTGAATATTCCGCGCTCAATAAAATGGACCGGATCGAATGGCTGGCCAATGCAATTGAAACGGAAATGCAAAAGCCGCTCAGCCTGGAGCAGAAAAAGATCATCCTGGAAAAACTGAACCAGGGGGTGATGTTCGAAAAATTCCTGCACACTAAATATATTGGCCAGAAACGGTTCTCGCTTGAAGGTGGAGAAACCACGATCGCTGCACTGGACGCTATTATTGATGTTGCTGCCGATCATGGGGTGGAAGAAGTGGTCATGGGAATGGCGCACCGGGGAAGGCTGAATGTACTGGCTAATATTTTGGGTAAAACCTATGAACAGATTTTTAGCGAGTTTGAGGGTACGGCTAAGGTCGACCAGACCATGGGTACCGGTGATGTAAAATATCACCTGGGTTATGGCAGTGAGGTGCAAACCAATAATGGAAAGACCGTTCACCTCAAACTATGCCCGAATCCTTCGCACCTTGAAGCCGTGGATCCGGTGGTCATTGGTTTTTCAAGAGCCAAAGCGGATGTATTATACGAAAGCGACTACGATAAGATTCTGCCAATACTGATTCATGGAGATGCCTCCATCGCTGGTCAGGGTGTTGTTTATGAAGTGGTACAGATGAGTGGGCTAAGAGGCTATTATACGGGTGGAACTATACACCTCGTGATCAATAACCAGATCGGGTTTACCACCGATTATGATGATGCGCGAACCAGCGATTACTGTACATCACTGGCGGCTATGATCCAGGCGCCGGTTTTCCATGTAAATGGCGATGATGCGGAAGCTGTGGTGCGCTGCGCCCAGATCGCAACCCGCTACCGCCAGGAATTCAATGAAGATATATTCATCGATCTGCTTTGTTATCGCCGCCATGGCCATAATGAAGGAGATGATCCCAAATTCACCCAGCCGGGTTTGTACGCGTTGATCGATAAGCATGCTAACCCCAGGGAGGTCTATACCACTTTCCTGATGGAGAATGGTGAACCCGACGCCAAAGAACTGGCGCGCACCATGGAAAAGAAGTTCTGGGGTGATCTTCAGGAGCGGCTCGATGAGGTAAAACAAAATCCGCTTCCCTATCATTATCAGCAACCGGAAAAGGTTTGGAAAAGTTTACGGCGGGCAACGGAGGAAGATTTTGATCAGTCACCCGTTACCGCTATTGCTGAAGCTGATTTCCGGAAAATATTTGAAGCCATAACCCTGTGGCCCGATGAATTCAAACCGCTGAAAAAGGTTGAAAAAATACTTCAGGATAAGGTGAAGCTGTTCCGTGAGCAGGAAAAGATCGACTGGGCGACGGCTGAACTGATGGCTTTTGGAAGTCTGCTGCTGGAAGGAAATGATGTGCGGATGAGCGGACAGGATGTTCGGCGCGGAACTTTCAGCAGCCGGCATGCGGTCATTCGCGATGAACGAAACGAAGAGCCCTATAACCGCCTGAGCCGTATCGATGGAGCCACCGGTCAGTTGCGGATATTCAATTCCCTCCTCAGTGAATTTGCTGTGGTAGGTTTTGAATACGGCTATGCTATGGCCAACCCCAATGCGCTGGTATTATGGGAAGCGCAGTTTGGAGATTTCGTCAATGGATCCCAAATTATCATCGACCAGTTCCTGACCAGCGGTGAACAAAAGTGGAACCGCATGAATGGCCTGGTGATGTTACTGCCGCATGGCTATGAGGGGCAGGGGCCTGAACATTCCAGCGCACGGATGGAACGTTTTCTGCAGCAATGTGCTGAACTGAATATGGTGGTAACCAATATAACCACGGCTGCGAATTTCTTCCATGGACTGCGCCGCCAGCTTGCCTGGCCTTTCCGCAAACCGATGATCAACTTTTCACCAAAGGCTAATCTTCGTCATGCCGGCACTTATTCCGCAATGTCGGAATTTACCTCAGGGTCTTTCCGGGAAGTACTTGATGACCCGTTTATCAGTGATGCGGGCACCGTTAAAAAAGTATTGTTCTGTTCCGGTAAGGTATATTTCGACCTGGCCGAGCGGCAGCAGAAAGAAGATCGCTCCGATACGGCCATCATCAGGCTTGAGCAGTTATATCCGCTTCCTGTAAAACAACTGGATGCCTTATATGCCAAATACAATAAGGCCACCTGGTTCTGGGTTCAGGAAGAACCCCTGAATATGGGTGCGGCCTCATACCTGCAGATGAACCTGAAGAGCATCAACTACGGGGTTATCAGCCGCCAGGCCAGTGCATCACCGGCAACCGGCTTTAATAAAGTGCACCACCAGGAGCAGGCTGAAATTGTCGATACGGCATTTGGAATTTAGTACATTGCAATTCCAATCCCCTGTACAGAAGCTATAACATAAAATAACAGCATAGTATGATCGATATAAAAGTTCCAACGGTAGGCGAATCAATCAGTGAGGTAACCTTATTGAAATGGGTTAAAGCGGAAGGGGAATATGTAGAACGGGATGAAATCATTGCCGAACTCGAAAGTGAAAAGGCAACATTTGAAGTGAATGCCGAAAAAGCCGGCGTACTGAAACATGCTGCCGCTGAAGGGGATACCCTGAATATCGGCGATGTGCTGGCACAGATCGATGATACGGCGGAAAAACCTGCGGGCGCTCCTGAAAAGCCCGAAGCAGCCGCTTCAACAGATAAACCGGAATCAAATCCGGCAGAAGAAAAACCCGCTCAAAAAGAAGAAACCGGCAGTTCCAAAGCGAAAGCTGAAGAGCATAAAGCATCTCCGGTGGCAGCCGCGATGATTGCTGATAAGAAAGTTGATGTAAAAGCGGTTGTGCCTTCGGGTCAGCATGGCAAGATATTGAAGAATGATGTGCTTGAAGCGCTCAATAATCCGGGCCGCAGACCGGGAACTCCGTCATTCTCCCGTGAAGACAAGCGGCAGAAGATGTCGAACCTGCGAAAAACCATTTCCCGCCGGCTGGTGGAAGCTAAAAATACCACCGCTATGCTCACCACCTTTAATGAGGTGGATATGAGCGCGATAATGGCTATCCGCTCGCAGTATAAAGAAAAATTCAAAGAGCAACATGGGGTAGGATTAGGATTCATGAGCTTCTTCACCAAAGCCTGTTGCTACGCGCTTCAGGAATGGCCTTCGGTCAACGCGTATATCGATGGAGAAGAAATTGTACTGCACGACTATTGCGATATCTCCATTGCAGTTTCATCACCCAAGGGGCTGGTCGTACCGGTGATCCGCAATGCCGAAAGCCTTAGCATGGCTGAAATTGAAAAGGCAGTGGTTGACCTGGCAAAGAAAGCGCGCGACAGTAAACTCAGTCT
>JAEYRC010000178.1 GCA_023409675.1 Bacteroidota bacterium | reverse complement strand
ACATGCACCTTATCAGCTCCGATAAAAAGAAAATGGGTCATCTTGATTCGGTTACATTTAAAAAAGGGTCAATTAAACTTTATTTACCAAATCAAAACTAAACCTACACTGGCCTCAGCGTTTCTTGCTAAATTGGTCGGAGATTTTGTCCGGAAAGGATTGAAGTTGTGCGAAAAGTTACCCGAAAATCACGCAGATTTAGCATAATTACACGGATCACCAGCCATTGTATTCATCTGCGGTGATCTGCTCCAAATCTGCGCCATCTGCGGGAAAATGTATTTTCTCGCCATCTGCGGGAAAATGTATTTTTTCCCCATCTGCGGGAAATGTATTTCCGCTATTTGCATGAAAATGTATTATCATTATTATTAAACCACACCCATGTCTACCTTCCTCAAAGCCGAATGGCGAAAACTCATCTTAGCGAATTACAACATCGATCCTGCAATTCTGCTACCCCTCTTACCTGCCAAAACTGAACTGGACTTTTTTCAGGATAAATGCTACGTGAGCCTCGTCGGCTTCATGTTCTTAAATACCCGGGTGCTGGGAATCAAAATCCCCTGGCATATTAATTTCGAAGAAGTAAACCTGCGCTTTTATGTTCGTCATCACAAAAATGGAGAATGGAAAAGAGGCGTTGTTTTTCATAAGGAGATCGTACCCCGCCGGGCAATCAGTTTTGTGGCAAATACATTATACGGAGAGAAATATGAAACACTGCCGATGAAACATTTATGGGAAGAAACTGCAGATGAATTGCATGTTTCCTATCAATGGAAGAAAGAAAGCTGGAATAGTATTGCAGTGAAATGTTCTTCCAATTCAGAAACAATTCTCCCGGATAGTGAAGAAGAATTCATTACCGAACATTATTGGGGCTATTCGAAAATCAGTGAAAACAAAACTTCAGAATATGAGGTTGGCCATCCGAAATGGACAGTATATCCGATGCGGTCATACCATATCGATGTTGATTTTGAAATGAATTATGGAGCACGATTTGGGTTTTTGAACGGGATGGAACCGGTGTCAGTGTTTCTTGCGGAGGGTTCGAAGATCTTTGTGCGGAAGGGGTTGAGGTTTTGAGAAAAGTTCCCGTGTCGCGCAGATTTTAAACATCAAACCCTGTTGCAAAAAGGAAATTACATCGTGTAAACATCTGTAATTCGCGGGGATTATACCTTGGGGAATGAAAAGGGAGGATGTAAATTTGAATTACAGATGAAATGTTATACAATACAGGGAAATGGTTAAAACCATTGGAATACAATTGATATTCCGATTCCCACGGTTAAAACCGTGGGCTGATGAAACAGCCGGCAGGTCATTAATTAAATATGAAAATTCATACTTGAATTGAACGGTTGAAACATTGCTTTATATGATATTTTATTTGTCAATCTCAAACCCACGGTTAAAACCGTGGGCTGATGAAACAGTCGGCATGTCATTAATTACTTTTGAAATTCATAATTAAACGGTCGAAGCATTTTCTAACGATAAACTTATTTTTTAATACCTGTATTTCTCCAGCCCACGGTTTCAACCGTGGGATAGGTTTCAATCAATTATCAGCAACCGTTTTAACGGTTTAATAAATGTTACACCAAATTGAAAATGGTTATAACCATTGGAATACAGATTAAAACCCTGACCCACGGTTAAAACCGTGAGCAAATGAAACAGCCGGCATGTCATGAATTACACATGAAAATTCATAATTGAATTGAAAGCTTGAAACATTGCTTTATATGTTGTATTATTTGTCAATATTTGTATTCCTCCAACCCACGGTTTCAACCGTGGAACAGGGATTAATCAATTATTAGCAACCGTTTTAACGGTTAACTAATATTACATCAAATTAAAAATGGTCAAAACAATTGGAATACAGATTAAAACCCTGACCCGCGGTTAAAACCGTGAGCAAATGCAACAGCCGGCATATCATTAATTACATATGAATTCATAATTAAACGGTCGAAGCATTTTCAAACCACAAATTATTTTCAGCACCTGTATTCCTCCAGCCCACGGTTTTAACCGTGGGACAGGTTTCAACCGTAGGATAGGATTAACCAATTTTCGACAACCTTTTTAACGGTTTACTAAATATTAAAACCGAGGCTATAGAATGAACCACTGAATGTAAAAAATACAATTACCAAAAAGCAAATAAAACATTATGTCTCATTCCCTAAACAAACTATGCATACACGCTATCTGGTCTACTAAAGATAGAATGCCATTAATTCATGAAAATGTCGAACATAAAATCCATGAATACCTTCGCACACAATTGCAGGAATTGAACTGCCCTGTTCGGATCATCAATGGAATACCCGATCATATCCATTGTTTGTTCTATTTGACTCCCCAACTATCCCTGGAAGATGTCCTAAAACAAATCAAAGGCAGTAGCTCACATTACATTAATCAAAATGATATCATCCCGGAAAAATTTGCATGGCAAACCGGATATGCTGCTTTCTCGGTTGATAATTCAGATTCAGAAAAAGTTTTTCAATACATCAAAAACCAAAAGCAACACCATAAAACCGTTTCTTTCGGGCAGGAATTAGAAGCGTTTTTAAAAATTCATGGTCTGAAACCCGATTGAATCTATTGTATTTATTGCGCCAATCTGCCTCAATCCTCGCCCACTAGCGGGAACCCCTTATGAAAAACAAAGGCCCTATTTCACGACAACGGCTCCGGACTCGGAGGCCCGCCTGCCGGTTTCGACTTATCCTCCGGTAAGGGTATGAACTCAGTATTATCCGTTGGAGGAAGGATAATCCTTCCCTGCTTCCAGTCTTCCTTAGCCTGCTCTATCCGCTCCCGGCGCGAGGATACAAAATTCCACCAGATAAACCGGTCACCAACAGGATCACCACCCAACATCATAATAGTAGAAGGTTCAACAGCTCGAATAACCGGATCAACCCCTTTGGTAAATACCAGCATTTGTCCTTCAGTATAGCGCTGACCCCCTAATTCTATCGTTCCTTTGGCAATATAAATCCCGCGCTCCTCATGCTCCCGGGGTAAACCGAAGGGCGTACCCGCCTGCAGCACAACATGTACATAAAATAAAGGAGAATGTGTTTTCACCTCATTCCGCAAACCAAACGCATTACCGGCAATGAGTCGCATCCAAACTCCCTTTTCCGTAAATACCGGTAATTCTTCCGGCTTATAATTGTCAAATGCCGGATCAGCCTCTTCATCTTTTTCGGGCAAAGCTACCCAGGTTTGTAACATCTCTAAACCTCCTCCTGCCAGCGCATCAGGTTCCTCAAAACGCTCAGAATGCGCTATACCCCTTCCGGCAGTCATCCAGTTCACTTCTCCGGGTCGAATTATCTGTTCAACACCCAGACTGTCGCGGTGCGTTACCTGTCCGCCAAATAAATAACTTACCGTTGATAAACCAATATGCGGATGCGGCAACACATCCATTGAAGATGGGGTTTGTATCGTATTGCCAACCGGACCGGCATGATCCATAAAGATAAAGGGACCAACCATTCGCCGCTTGCGAAAGGGCAGTATACGCCGCACACTGAGGCCGGTGGACAGGGCTGCCGTTCGGGCATCAATAACTAAATCAAGCATAGCTTAAAGGTATCACTTTATTTGCTGAAGCCTTAACCCTTATGGATCCATCTGCTGTGCATCAAGGTAACACAAAAGCCTGCGCAATTGAAGAGACAAAATCCTTCACAAGGATTTCTTAGAATGCATAGTTAATGCCTGTGGCAAAGTGATAATTCGATCGGGGGGCATCTCCAGCCGGATCTGTATCAAAAAGTGAATTCCAGGTAACTGTAAGCGCAAGTTTTTCCGTGATATTCACCATCAGCTGATCTTCAGTACTGATGCGATAGTCAGAAAAATCTTTAAGCAGGGGCTGATAAAAGGTGGTGCTTATCACCCGCACCCGTTCGGAAGGAATCCAGGTAAAGGAAATATAATTGCTATTCCTGAAATCATTATGCTGAACAATTATAGGCAGATCTTCCCGCTCTACCTCATACATAACCGTTGCGGCGGCATAAATTTTCAGCTTGGGTTTGTCGGAGATCTTAAAACGGGGGCCCATACCGGCCAGCCAGCGCGACTTAATCTTCGTAACAATATTATTCTGGATCTGGGTAAATGCCTCCCAGCGTACAACATCGCCCAGCTTCCGGTTATAGCGGAAATGAAAAAATCCATTGTCAATAAGGCTTTCATCAGCGCCACGTACAACAGAATAATTTCCCAGTACCAGGTAGAGATTCTTCAGGTTTTTATATTGAACATGTGCACGCGCATTGAGCTGCAATACCATATCCACCTGTTTGGTCAGGATAAAATTTCCGCCCAGACTGCCCATCCATCCCGTAGTGTCGGAATGAAGCCGCGAATTCTCAATATTCACGATCTGAGCCCTTGCCGGCATTACAGCAAATCCAGATAGTATACAGAGTAAGTAAATTCCCTTTCTTATTCCATTCATCATTAATACATAGCCGAAGTTAGCAGGACCGTTTGCCGATCCGCTAACTATTCCGTTGTTTTAAAAAACAAAACTACGGCTAATCCTTAAAACCTGCGGAAGTGCGGGTGGCGGGCTGATAGAAATAAGTCTCTTCTCTGCGCGAAACCGGGGGGCCGATGTCAATCATTGTATTTTTAAGAGAATCGATAACAGAAGCAACTGCTGTCTTCAACCGGTTCGGTGTACCCAGCCAGGTCATTTCGGGTATTGGTGCAGGATATTTATAGTAATTATTCTGAAGACTGTCATTCCAGCCGTTCGGATTGCGCAAAAAAGAATTGGTGCTGTAATATACAGCGCCCTGCAATTGCGGATAGGAACGAATCAGCTCGATCTGACGGGGAAGCATACTGGGATCTTTCCAGGCTGTATTGCTGCCGGCCCGATAAATACCCAGTCCAATATAACAATGTTTGCCATAGGTGTTTTTGCTCCACCAGTCTACCAGCACTTCAAATGGCGCGGCCTTATGCCCGATCTCCCAATACAGTTGGGGCGCAACATAATCGATCCAGTCGTTCTTCAGCCAAAGCAGAATATCAGCATAAAGGTCATCGTAATTGGTGACGCCTGCTGTGGTTGCACTGCCGTTGGGATCCTTATCGTTGTTGCGCCAGACACCGAAGGGACTGATGCCGAACTTACAAAAAGGGTCCTCTTCTTTTATTGCTGTTGAAAGATGCAGAATGATGGATTCAACATTACTTCTTCTCCAGGCATCCTTAT
>JAEYRC010000135.1 GCA_023409675.1 Bacteroidota bacterium | reverse complement strand
GTCCCGAACTCTGGATCACACTCGCATGTTCGATCTGTTCAGCGCTTAAATTTCCCTCATTGTTTTCGGTCATAAGCCGCGACAGCAGCAGGATAGAATTCAGGGGCGTCCGCAGCTCATGCGACATATTCGCTAAAAATTCTGATTTGTATTTCGTGCTGATGGCCAGTTCTTCGGCTTTTTTCTGGATCTCCTGGTTGCGTTCCACAATGAGCTGGTTCTTCTCTTCCAGCATACGGGAACGTTCTTCCAGCTCCTGATTGGTTTGCATCAGTTCTTCCTGCTGTACACGCAGTTCTTCTTCCGATACCTGCAGTTTTTTGGTTTGATTTTCAAGTATGGCGTTGAGGTTCTCCACTTCGCTGTGCTGGGCCTGTAATTCCTCTGCCTGGGTTTGGGTTTCTTCCAGCAGGTTTTGCAACTGCTCACGGCTTTTAGCTGCCTGCATGGCTATGGCGATATCTTCCGCAACTTTTTCCAGCAGGGCAGGGGTGTGTTCATGAAATGGTTTTAATGATCCGATCTCTATCACGCCTTCAAGCTGATCATTATGCAGCAGGGGTATGAGCAGTATATTCCGTACCGCCGTTTCACCGGAAGCGGAGCCTACCTTCTGGTAATTTTCCGGGATATCCGTAACCGTTATGATCTTGCGGTTAACGGCAGCCTGTCCGGTAAGTTTTTCGCCATGGTGCAGTCGCTGGGGAACTGCTGCCATATCATCAACAGCGTATCCGGCGCGGTACTCCAGGAAATTTTGAATATTATTATAAAACAGCCCGATATCGGCTTTCAGGTATTCCACCAATGTATTTAATGAGCCCTGGCATAGCGCATTGAGGTCCTGTTCTCCTTTCAGGCTGTCATTGACGTTTGCAATTCCCTGCTGTAACCAGATGGTTTGTTCATTCTGGCGGGCATACTGCCGCAGGTTGGCCTTCATAGCTTTCAGTGAATTGGCCAGGATGTCTTCTGAACTTCTTGGTGTAATGACCAGGTTGAAATTCCCCTTCCCGATCTGTGCGGCTGCCTGGGCCAGTTGTATATTGGATGCATCTATAGCCAGGATGGATTTAGCCAGGCTTCCTATGGCGTCTTTAGAATTGGCCTGAATATCGAGCCCTGTTTTTCCTTCGGCGATGCGCAGGGCATTGAGCCGAAGATCATTCAGGCTGGTAGTGATGTGTTTTATTACATAAAATATGATGATGATCACCAGCAGCATGATGGCGATCAGCAGGAACAGGTTATTGTTTCTGCTCCTGTTCTCCGATTCGTAAATTATAGAAATATTTCGTTCTACCCTGCTTAACAACTGACGCTGTAATTTACTGAGCTCATCAACGCCATTGGCTGAAATCAATTTCCAGTTTTCAGGATCATAGCTCAGGTCGAGCCGGTTATTCCGTAAACTGCTTTCAATAAACTGAATGGTCCTCTGAAGGTATCCGGTGTTGAGGATGGTTCGGTATTGACGAATGGCATCGGGTGAGGCCTTGGAAAGGAATTCGATGGCAATACTGCTGTACATGGCATACTCAGTGGCGAGTTGCTGCAGGGATTCTCCCGATTCGAGTTTATTATGAAGATTATAATAAATATTTCCCCTGATAATACCGATATGGGTGATCATGGCAGCAAGCAGTTGCTGGCCACTGACATCCTGGTTAATGGGATCGAGAACCTGGATATTTCCTATCCGGAAGGAGGCGATAGAATTGAGTCGCAACATCGCACTCGAATAATAATTCAGCACCTCCCGTGGATCTATATTTTTCTGATCCACACGAAGCCGCACCTCAGATAATCGTTCAAGCGTTGAATAGCGCTCGAAACTATCCTGTTCACTGATAGAAAACTGGTGCAGATTATTCAGTGCTGAATCAGTGATGGATCGATGCAAATACATTTCCTCGCCTTTAGAAACGGCAATAGAATTGCTGAATGTTGAACGGCGTTCGACCTGCAGGGCATTCGATAGGTTGAATATGGCGGCGGATTGCAGAATACGATCTTCAAAACGTTTTATCAGGTCCATTCTGCCGGCTTTTTCGCGCTGGATCTGTGCGGCGAAAAACATCAGGAAACCAAGCGGGATCAACCCGATGATCATCAGCTTGGCGGGCAGGGGAAGACGTTTTAACAGGTTGTTCATTCTTTATGCTGACAGTTTAAATATTAAGATATACCGGCCAGGCCGGGAGAAATGGTAAGCGCCTGTTTTATAGGTAATACCATGATGAAGGTTGAGCCCTTGCCCGGCGTACTCACAGCGGTGATCAACCCGTTATGTTTATCGATGATTTTTTTAGCGATGGCCAGGCCTATGCCTGTTCCCTCATATACTTCTTTGGGATTCAGCCGCTGAAAAATGGTGAATATTTTATTCAGGTACTGTTCTTCAAAACCTATTCCATTATCAGAAACCAGAATACGGCACCATTCCCCTTCTTCGTCTACAGGTGCCTGTACATCTTTATACGCTATGCGTTCTGCCAGAATATTGATCTCCGGCGGTACATTCTTCCTGGAAAACTTCAACGCGTTGCTGAGCAGGTTTTGAAATACCTGCCGGATCTGGCCTGAGATAACTTCCATCGGTGGAATTTCACTGATGGTGACCTTCGCTTCTTTTTCAGATACCGACAGCTCAAGGTCAACCAGAATTTCTTCGATCAGTTTATTAATATCGGTCATATAAAAAAGGCTGTTGACCGAAAGCCTTGAAAAACTCAAAAGATCACTGATAAGCCCGCTCATGCGTTCCGAAGAATTTATGATCCGGTTCATATAATTCATCATGCCGTTATTGCCGTCCTCCTTAAGGTACTTGTCGCGGATGATGGTGCTGAACACCTGTATCTTCCGCAATGGCTCTTTAAGGTCATGAGAGGCCACTGAAGCAAACTGCTGCAGGTCGTTATTGCTCGCTTCCAGTTCCTGGTTGATTTTTACCAGTTCCTGAGTTCTTTCAGCAACACGTTGTTCGAGCAACTCATTGATGACGCGCTGGTGATGAATGTCGGTGAAAGTTCCCACCCATTTGATGATCTGCTGTTCGCGTTTTACCGGTTTGATGGTAAGCAGATGATAACGGAACTCACTGGTATCAATTTTTTTAATAAACACCTCCTGCTGCGATGACTGCCCGGAATGAACCGTTTCATTCCAGATTTTCTCCAGGGAAATATCATCGGGATGCACCTCGGGAAAACTGCTTTTTGACGTGGAATAACTAAACCACTGTTCATTCACAAAATCAATCTTTCCGTACTGATCAGCGGTAAAAGCGATTTGTGGGATGGATTCAAGCGTGGAATGTAATTCCTCTACCTTTTCAGCCAGCAGATCTTCGGCTTTGATCTTTTCACTGATCTCCCGCCGTAAGTTTTGTTGAATTTCATTCAACTCGCGGTTCTGCTCATAAAGACGGTAAAAAGTTTTTACTTTTAATAAGAGGAGGTCAGGATCAAAAGGTTTGGTTACATAATCAATACCTCCGGAACTATATCCTTTGGTGATGAATTTTTTATCGGTATTCACTGCCGACAGGAATATAATAGGAATATCCTTGACTTTACTGTATCCCGAGATTGCTTCGGCTACTTCAAACCCGTCCATGCCGGGCATTTGTACATCAAGAATGATCAGCGCGTAAGCCCGTTGCAGAATTTTTTTCAATGCCTCTTCCCCCGAGCTGGCGGTATCCACGGGAAAATTGTTCACTTCAAGAAAGCTCTTCAACGAGATGATGTTCTCCTTCTTGTCATCAACAATGAGTATCATATCTTCAAATGTAACACTTGCGACGATAACAACCACAAGGTGTATAGGCGCATATGGTGTATTTTTTGCATGAATAATTATAAAAGCAGACTATGCAACTTCCAGAACAGCCCTCCGGTGCCGATGATGGCAAAAAGCCTATGACGGAGGCACAACGTACCTATTTAAAAAATCTCGCGGAAGAAACTGGAGCTTCAACTGATTCGGAGTTGACGAAAGACCAGGCTTCTGCAAAAATTGATGCCCTGGAAGAACGCCTTGATGAGCAGCAGGATATTACAGAAAATCCTTAGTGAGTCGCTGCATCGCGGCGCATTCGTTTCGGTCCATACCATAACCAGAATCCGGTGACGGTAAACAGGATGAGTGCTAACCCCATCACCGTAGTATATACAAGTTTAAATATTCCCTCAGGAATATTGAATGCCCGGTCAACGATGGTTCCGTCATGAATATGTTCGATCAGGTCGGCCACGCGTGTTTCGGTTCGCAACACCCGGCCGGTACGCCCATCGAGTTGATAAGATTGATAATGGTTGGCAAAAATTACCTTAACAATTCCTTTGTCGGGTCGGATATCGAGGCGGTCTATTTCCGGCGACAGGGGCTGATCTTCCGATGACTTCAGCAGTTGCACAGCTATATGCTCCAGTGAATCCAGGGGCATCCAATTCTTAAGACCGGGCTCAATGCCCTTTTCCGTAGGTGCCTGCAGGTAGCCGAAGCTGTTTTTCTTCCAGCCCAATAAAAGACCAGACAGGGCTATGATGAAAAAAAATACAAAGAGCAGTGCTCCTGTAATTCGGTGTACTTTTCTGAAAATGCGTAATACCCGGGCCTGCTTCTTCCGTTTATCCTTATCCATAATTACCGAAGGTATGCTGATTTCTTATGCATAAATACTTCAGAGAATAGGAGGGGTCTCCAATAAATAAATATTTACTATTCCTGGGGGATGAGTGGAGTTATTCCGGTTTGAGCGGTTTCATATTGATATCTGTGGACAAAATGTGGGTCGCGAATGCTGTATTCTCCGGCAGAATCCGGAATTTAATTGTGTAATTCGCGAAATTGAACCGAATATTGAATGCCGTATACAATGTCGATACGGATATATTATTGTGCATGTTCGCAATTCAATTGAAAAAAAGTCGTCTAACAACGGAGTAAAGCCGCCGGCTGATTTTAATTGAAAATTAATCCTGCTGCCGCCGACAAAAGCAGAATTTAGGTCAGAAATAAGAAGCTTCAGGATCACAACGTACTATCCTGATTGTATAAAATATGTATTCATTTTAACTAAAAGCGCAAAGTCAAAGCAACATGAGTAGATTTCGCAAAGTTTTCATGGGAATTATGCTGATAATCCCATTTGGTCTGATGGCACAACGCCCCTCTGCCCAGCAGGCCCCTCCCGCCCGCGACACCAGTAAACCCGCTGCTAAACCGCCTTCAAAAGGTCCCAAACCGTATAAAGAGGTTATCACCTCAAAAGCGGTTACAGATGCCGGTATGATTACTGTTCACAAGGTTGAGGATAAGTATTTTTTTGAAATTCCTGATTCCATTCAGGGCAGGGACATCCTGGTCGTTAACCGGATATCAAAAGCAGCGGCCGGCAGAAGCCAGTCGTCTGTTTATGCCGGTGATGATATCAACAGTAATGTTATTCGCTTTGAGAAAGGTCCGGAAGACAAAATTTTTCTCAAAACGATTTCTCACCAGGAAGTTGGTACCGACACTACCGCCGATGGTATGTATCGTTCGGTTATGAATTCTAACCTGCATCCAATTGCAGCGGCTTTCGACATCAAAGCATTTTCTGCTGACTCTTCCGCGGTGGTGGTTGAAGTAACGGATTATGTAAAAAGTGATAATGACATCCTGTATTTCAGCAGTGGCAGAAAACGGCAATTATCACTTGGCGGCCAGCAGAACGACCGTTCTTATATTGAAGGGATCAAATCTTTTCCAATGAACGTTGAAATTCGCGCCGTTAAAACCTATGCCCGCACGCCTGCTCCTTCCTCACAGGGTGGATTTGGCGCGGCTGCTCCCGGCCCTGCCACCTATGAGCTGAACAGCTCCATGGTACTGTTGCCGAAAGTGCCTATGAAACCCCGGCATTTCGATCCAAGGGTTGGTTATTTTGCCACCCGTCATGTTGACTTCGATGCCAACCCCCAGGGTGTGAAAACTGTATCGCATATCACCCGCTGGAGACTGGAGCCCAAAGAAGAAGATGTTGATAAGTATCTTAAAGGTCAGTTGGTTGAACCTAAGAAACCAATTGTTTTTTACATCGATCCGGCTACACCCCGTAAATGGGTACCTTACCTGATTCAGGGTATCAACGACTGGCAGGTTGCTTTCGAACAGGCGGGTTTCAAAAATGCGATCATTGGTCTGGAAGCACCGGACAATGAAGAATGGAGCCTTGAAGACGCGCGGCATTCCGCTATTGTATACAAGCCTTCTGATATTCCGAATGCCAGCGGTCCGCATAAAAACGATCCCCGCAGTGGAGAGATCATTGAATCACATATCAACTGGTACCATAATGTAATGTCATTGCTGAGGAACTGGTATTTTGTTCAGACAGCAGCAGTTGATCCGACAGCAAGAAAGATGATATTTGATGACGAGTTGATGGGACAGTTGATCCGCTTCGTATCTTCTCACGAAGTAGGACATACCCTGGGTTTACGCCACAACTTCGGTTCTTCATCCACCACTCCCGTAGAAAAACTGCGTGATAAAAAATGGGTTGAAGCAAATGGTCATACGCCATCGATTATGGACTATGCCCGCTTTAACTATGTAGCGCAACCGGAGGATAATATTTCGCAGAAAGGTTTGTTTCCCCGTATCGGTGATTACGATAAATGGGCGATCGAATGGGGTTATCGCTGGTATCCCGATACCAGAACTCCAGAACAGGAAAAAGCATTTCAGAACAAGCTGATCATCGACAGTTTAACCAAAAATCCCCGGCTGATCTTCGGTACAGAAATCGATCCGAATGATCCGCGTTATCAGAATGAAGATCTGGGCGATAATTCGATGCTGGCCAGTTCATATGGTATTAAGAACCTGAAGCGCATCGTTCCGAAATTACTGGAATGGACCCGTGAAGACAACGAAACCCATAGCAATGCGGGCATTATGTACAACCAGGTGGTTGGTCAGTTTAACCGCTATATGGGCCACGTATCGAAGAATATCGGTGGTATCACCACTACACCGAAAACGGTTGAACAGGATGGAGCAGTAATCGAGTATGTTTCTAAAGCCACACAGAAAGAGGCGGTGAAATTCTTACACGATAACCTCTTCACTACCCCAACATGGTTATTGAATAAGGATATTTTTGCGGTTACTGGTACAGGTGATATGAATACCATTTCAGGTTTGCAGGAGAATACCCTGGGCCGCCTGTTCAGTGCCAATACCCTCAATAAGCTTATCCAGGCAGAGGCGTTCAATGCTTCCACAGCATACACCGCCACTGAATTTTTGCGGGATATGAAAACCGGTATCTGGTCTGAATTACCTGCACGTAAAACCACGGATATCTTCCGTCGTAACCTGCAGAAAATTTATGTAGAAAGACTGATCGCCCTTATTAATCCGCCAGCATCTCCAAGCGGAGCAGCGGTACAAAGTCTGCGTGGTCAATCGCCGACCATGAGCAAAACCAATGATGCTTTATCCATTGTTAAAGGTCATGCCAGAAGCCTGGCCGCTGAAATCAAAGCCGCATTGCCGGCTGTTCAGCATCAGGCCACCAAACTGCATTTGCAGGATGTGCATGAGCGACTGACTCAGGCGCTGGATCCTAAGTAACAATTGAATAGTAATTTACGGGTGCCATCTCTTATAGGGATGGCACCTTTTTTTATACTTTGTTGAAGGCTGATAAAGGATTTAGAAAAGCATGCTAAAAAAATTAAAAGATAGAACCGGAAAGTCAACTGAATTGTTAACCAGGGAAGCGATCACGCAATGAAATGGAGGTGTAACCGGATCGTATCTGCAGTACTAAATAGATCAGTCATCCGTTTTTTTGCGAAACCCGGTTTTAGTCAGTTCAATTTTGCGTTCCTTATATAATTTTCCCAGGATCATTTTGAAGGTCTTTTTACTCATCCCAAAGAAATCATAGATTGCTTCAGGATCAGATTTATCATGGTAGGGGAGATAGCCGTCGTGTTCTTCGAGCAATTGCAGTATGCGGGTTGTTTCATCGTTCACGCGTTCATAGCCGGGTTTTCCCAGTACCACATCTATTGTATTATCCTGATTTATTTTTTTGATAAAGCCTTCTACTGCATCACCGGGTTGAAGTGCACGGAATACTTCGTTGAAATGCAGCAGGCCGGTATGTTTATGATTGATGATCATCATATAGCCAAGATCGGTACGGCGCTGGACGATCATTTTTACCTGATCCATTTCTTTAACCGTAAGTGATTCATTGCTCAGGAGGAAATCAATTTTCTCTGTTGCGGCCAGTCGACCGGTCTGTTCATCAATATAAAGGCCGACCAGGTATTCACCACCTGGCCGCATACCCATCAGTTGTTTGGAACGTGGAACGAAGAGGTCTTTCATTAGGCCGATATCCATAAATGCACCCTGAGGTGTTACACTTAAAACCTTAAGTTTTGCGATTTCGCCCGCGATGGCATAGGGCTTTTGGGTGGTGGCGATTATCCGGTTTTCAGAATCGTGGTAGACAAAAACCCGCAGCGTCTGTCCGATTAGTGTTCCTTCCGGCATAAAACGACGGGGTAATAATACCGCATCGCCTTCCTCATCTTCGAGGTATGCCCCAAAATCTACCATCCGGTCGACCCGTAAATCACTATAGATTCCCGCTTTTATCATGCCGCAAATTACACTATTCGGTTAAAGACTGGTACGCTGCTTGCAATCTTCAGGCATAACAGTCTAAAAATAATACATGGATTCAGCAAAAATTGAGGTTCAGCCGGCATACACCATCGATGCCGTTCTCGGAGAAGGCGCCATCTGGGATGCTCCTTATAAGCGGCTATTATGGGTGGATATTGAAAAATGTCTGCTGCATATTTTTAATCCTGCTTCAGGGTTAAATCAGTCCGTAGATATGGGATCGAGGATAGGTACAGTGGTTCCCGTGGATGAAAATCACCTGCTTGTCGCTTTGCAAACGGGGATTCACCTGGTAGACCTGCAGTTCGACACCCGGGATTTTAAGGGCAACCCGCTGCAGGGCGACAAAATACGCTTTAACGATGGGAAATGTGATCCGGAGGGCAGGCTCTGGGTTGGGTCAATTCATATGGAAGGTGTAGAGAAAAAAGCGGCCTTATATAAAATAGACACTGATTTTTCCATTCATCAGATGCTGGATAATATCACCAACTCCAACGGACTGGCCTGGAATTCAGCCGGAGACGCGTTTTATTATATTGATACGCCAACACAGCAAATTCAGGCTTTTGACTACGATCGCCGGCATGGTACTATTGCCAATCCCCGCGTAGTGGTCAAAATACCCAAAGAACAGGGTAGTCCGGATGGAATGACCATTGATAACCAGGACAGGCTTTGGGTGGCGCTGTATGGCGGTTCAGCGGTTTGCTGTTTTGATCCGACCGATGGAATGCAGTTATACCGGGTAGAGGTTCCGGCGCCCAACGTCACCTCCTGCGCTTTTGGAGGCGAAGACCTTGATTGTTTATACATTACAACTGCGCGGGAAGGTCTGGATGAGGCGCAGTTATTGGAATACCCGATGAGCGGATGTTTATTTTCTGCCAGGGTTCCGGCGAAAGGGGTACCCGCTAATCGGTTTAAATTACCCTGAACCGGTCGCAGAAGGTACTATTAGGCGATAACAGCGTCTTAAATTTTTTTAACCTGAGCGCTGGTCCATAGTTAAGGCTTTACTTTGTATTTAAATTAAATAACATGAATTATACAGAAAATTATCAGGGAATCAAGATTGATGTACAGGCTGTGGATATAACTATACCAGACGAGTTACAGGGAGAGATCAGGAACCAGATTTCAAAATTAATGCGGCATGTATCTGAAATAAATTTCGCGGATGTTTATTTTAATGTAGAAAAAAATGACCGTACCAATAATAAAATCGTTGGAATGCGGCTGGGAATCCCCGGCACCGATGTATTCGCGGAAGATACCGGCGAACATTGGATGCCATTGCTTAAAAGTGTGGCTGAGAAACTGACCCGGCAACTCGAAAAACGCGATAAATAAGTCCAGATCCGCCGACACCTGACCATGGAAAATTTAGTACCTTCAGGGTATGGCCGCGGAGCATGGAAATAACTGGAAAGGTTTCCGGAATATAGTTCCGGTAACCTTTCTTTGTTTATGTACGCTTTCAGGGTACAGCCAGCCGGCCTGGCGATTATATGCTGATAAGATCATTCATCAGACCGATAGTCTGGCCGCCAGCATCCAGCGTACCTTTCATCTTTCCAAAGTTACCAACGGCAATCGCGATTTCAGGGAAACCTGGCATTATACGCTGAATAAAGATCAGGTTGCGGTTTTTCATATACGTTATACACTTGATAGTGTGGAATACAGTGAAGTGTATTACCTCGACAGGGGACAGTTACTTTGCGCGGAAGCCTATGAAACCATATACGATCAGTGGAATGAAGATGAAGTGAAATGGGGGGAGGTGCATTATTTCAATAATGCGTTGTTAATGCAGTATATCCGCCTGGGGAAGGAAAAAAATTCATGGGGTAGGGGAATGGCCGTGCAACAGCGTTTCAAAGAACGCTTCCATGAACTGAACAAAAATCTGCGCTGGTAATATTACCCCAGAGCTACATCCAGGATCATCATGATCAGAAATCCGGCGATAAGTCCCAGTACGGCAACATCAGTATATTTATCCCGTTGCGTTTCAGGTATAACTTCTTCTACCACCACATAAATCATTGCACCTGCAGCGAAAGCCAGCGCGAAGGGCAGTAAGGGTTGCATATATATCACAGCGATAGCGCCAATAATACCGGCAACCGGTTCTACGATAGCTGACAACTGGCCATACCAGAAACTTTTAAACCGTGAAACGCCCATTCTTCTCAGGGGCATTGAAACAGCTATACCTTCCGGAAAGTTTTGAAGGCCGATACCGATGGCCAGTACAATGGCCGAAGAAATGGTCACCTGGTCCATGCCGATGGCAGCAGCGCCAAATAAAACCCCTACTGCCAGCCCTTCGGGAATATTATGCAGGGTGATAGCAAGGATCAGCAGGGTGGTTTTATGCCATTTGGTTTTAACGCCTTCAGTTTCCACCGCCCCGAAGTTAATATGAAGATGAGGGGTAAACTTATCCAATACGTAAATGAACAT
>JAEYRC010000088.1 GCA_023409675.1 Bacteroidota bacterium | reverse complement strand
CGCTGAAGCAAATCGAATTTTGCGGAGATGTAGCGGATGTTTTCCTTCTGACTTACCCTGAAAAACTCGGCCACTATCCGCGTTTTACCCCCCCCTGAATTTCCTTTAAGATATACTACCTGTTTGTTGCCATGGAGGATCTGTTCTAAAGCCTTATCAAGTTTTTCTAAAATGTCTTTCCTTCCCGTTAACTTATCGGTAACGGATAACCGAAGCGGCATATCCATGTTTTCCAATTGATCCTCCTGTATTTCCTCTGAACCTGAAAACAGATCCTGTTTCAGCGCGGCCAGGCTTTGATATCGGGCTTCAGGATCCTTTTGCAATAAGCGCATAACAATATTGCTCAGCCGCTCAGAAATATTCTGATTGATTGACGACGGGGTTTTAGGAAGCTGGGCCATGATCGAATGCATCAGGCTGAGGCGTTCCGTTTCGGCATAGGGAAGCCTGGCTGTTAATGCCTTATAAAAGATCACTCCCAGGGTGTAGTAATCTGCCCGGAAATCCGTTGCACAGGAAATGCGCCCGCTTTGTTCAGGACTGATATAATACAGGCTTTCAATTTCCTCATTGCCGGAAACCAGCAGTTGCTGTTTTATGATCCGAGTGGCTTTATGGGTGTCGATGAGCAGGCATTGCCCACTGTCAGCATTATATAAAATGCTATCCGGCCTTAGGTTTCGGATCATCCAGCCTTTAGCGTGAAAAATGGACAGCATGGCGATTAGTCCGGATGCCATTTTCATAAATGCTTCCTGTGGAAGTGGCGCATTAAGCTGAAAATACCTGCTCAGAGAACATCCCCGAACATCCCGGTAGATAACTGATCCGCAGCCATTCTGTGTTGAATCATCTGAAAAGAGTAGTACAGGAAGCTCTTCATCATGGATTTCAATAATTTCCTGATCCGGATTAATGGTATAGAATTGCTTTAGAATATAAAGCCGGCAGCTATTTCTGTCGCGAATTCGGACTAATGAAAATTGAGCCGTTGAAGATATTTCCTCCAGTATATCATATTCGTAGAGGTTCATATCAGTCATTTTCGCCCGGTATCTCAAAATTTTCACCCGATATCGCCCGGGCTGTGCGTAAGCCGGCGATCACCGTGGCCTCGATACATCCGGCATTCAACCCACATTCGATCCAGTCGCCCGTGATATACAGGTTCGAAAAATCATTATCATCGGTTTTCAACCGGTAACGTGTGCTGTCCGTAAAAGACATCACATATAATTCTGTGGGATCAATATTTGCTCTGAAGAATTGCTGATCAAAACGATCTTTACCTTCTCCACCGGATGGGTCGGTCAGCTGGCTGAAGTCAAACCTGTCGCTACCCGGCGCGATTCCGGGCCAGATATGCGGAGCCAGTTGCTGCAGGTAATCCAATGCATACTGTCGGGCCACATCACGCTGTGTTTCAGGAAAAGAAGAATCATTGAATTCGGCTTTGCGGGCATTATTTTGAATCACTTCAGCATATTCTGCGGGGGTTGGTCCGCAGAAATAGGCGATATTTTTTGGTGTTGAAGTTTCAGGCCATGCCTCCCGTTCTATAAGATCACTCATATCCGCCCAGGTATCGTAGGGCTCCTGATAGGAACCGAGCAGGGCAAGGCCTTTCGCGGCAAAAGGCCATTCCATTTTTCCTATTGAAGACTGCAACCACAATTGATACGCGATGGTGGATATAGGAACAACATGTTCGATCATCGCTTTCCAGCGGTCACTTTTAGCGATAAGCTGAGGAGCGATAGCCGGCAATGCGCCAATGGATATCCCCAATATAAGCTGATCATAATCGCTTCCCGCGATCAATTTTTTCTGCCCCACAGCCTTCCAGGTAGAATAATAGGATTCAAGATTCACCTGTTGCGCTTTAAGGTTTTCACCCTGCTGTAGTACCGCGTAATCGGGTTCAGTTGGCCAGCAGGGTAATCCATTCACCGTTATCAACGGATTATACATTACTTCCGGATCCGTTAAGGTGGCCTGTATGTCGATATCTACAGAAGCAACAGTTAATCCGTCTGCTGAAAGATTCAGGCTGGTAACCTTATGGAAGAATTCTATACGTACGCCTCTTTTTATCAGCACTTCATAGATCGGCCCGAATATCGCATCACCCATTCCGGCCATCATCCTGTAATATACATGACCACGATAAGTCAGGCCCATGCGCAGCAGACCACGCAGCGCGCTCCCTGCTTCAAATGTATATTGGTTCTTTCCGCCAAATACCAGTCCGTACACAGCCTGTACTACCGCTGAATTAACGGTTATGTCAAAGGCGCCATGCTGAACAAGCCAATCTCTGAAATCATACTTGTTAATGGAATTGAATCCGCGATTGAGCACCTGATCTTCAATCATACCAATGATCATCACCACTCCCATATCGGACATAACGACAAAGCGTTTCAGATCAGGATCCTGATGCAATAAACCTGCAGAAATAGTTTCCAACCAGTGTTTGAATTTTGCAAGAATGGTTTTGATCAGTCCATGCATTTCACGCCCGGCCTGCTGCGCTATTTTTTTCGCGGCATAGAGCAGGTATTCACCGGCATCGGCAAAGCTGTGCTCTGCTTCCTTAATCAAGGGTTGTACCAGATCACGAATAGCGGTCATGAAAGGTGAGTGATAATGTGCGGTAACTGCCGCCTGTACTACCGCGGTTTTACGGGGATGATAGTCATGGTGCACCTGCATAAGGTGTTCCAGCAATTTGAAGATCCATTCTTCAGGATCATGTGGTGTGCCGTATCCAGGAAGCTGATTGTTGGAGGGAAGCGTAAAAGGCCAGTGTTGCCATCCGTCACCGTCCTGTTCTTCCAGGCATATGGTATCATAGCCCTTGAATGCCTCCTGCCAGGTGCTTAAGGGCGCATCCGGCGGACGATTGTTTTCAGCATAACAACCTTTTATAAGATCAAACGCGTTATCGTAAAATCCAAACCATAAATGCAGGCCATGCTCTTCAATGCGTTGTCCGATAGCCGCATTACGTCCGCTTGCACCCTTTCCCCCCAGCCTCCACCCCATCTGATAAATGGTGATATCATACTGTTCTTTCCAGTCTGGTTTTTCGGTGAGCTTCAATACCGCAGTCAGTGAACCCATTCCACCTCCGAGTACAGCCAGCTTTTTAACAGCCATAAATTAAATTTTTGTTGCCCAGGTTAGATCCCAGTCATAGTTCATATAAAAAGCGCCCATTACTTTTTCATCCAGCGAAGGGATCTCCATTTTTCCTTTTGGAAAATATTCGCAGCGGATATTGTCAATACTGGTGGTACAGGGTTGAATGACAGCCTGCTCATAGGCTATACGATAAACACTGGTAACATATCCTTCCAGTCCGAATTCAATAACCGGTAGATTGAGGATCGGTTCAAGCGCTATGAAATTGGCGTTATCGCGTGCAGGTGATGCGTTTTCGGGAGGACTGAATGCTGCAGTGAAATAGGTTTCATCAAGCACTTCTGACTTAATGGTGATCGAGCGATAATCATCGAGATAAAAGTGGGCCGGAATTTTATTAAACTCCCAGAACACTCTTCCACCCATAACGGCAAGTAGAGAATCAAGATACAGCACCGGAAGATAACAGAAATCCGTCTGTGGATCGCTGCTGTGCCGGTTCAGGCGTACAAACGGGAGCATCACAATAAATTCATTGTAGGTCAGGTTCAGGCCAAGACCGGCTTTCTGCGCCAATTCGGGGAGTTTAATATTCGAATGCAGGCGGGTTAAATTGAACATGAGCATCAGCGGATGAAAACCTGGAGGCGCATAGGTCTGCGGGGCCAGTATCAACCCTGGTGGCAAGAGGGCGGTCAAAAAATCTGAAGGAACATGGTGCAGGGCGAAACGGCCCTGACAGCTACCCGAAAGCGGATAAGCGGTTAGGTTGGAAAGACGTGTTTCCAGTGATTCCTGTAAGGAAATCATGATTTACGGTTTTTGGCTTGCAGCCTTCACGAAGAGTACGCTGAGGGAATGCCTGTAATCAGGAAGTAAAGATTAGTATATGTAATATACTGAATTCTGAAAACAAATCCGGAAAGAACTTCTACGGTTACTTTTACCCTTGCCTTTCATCCGCAGATACAAAAGTGCACTGCGGGTGTAAACGGATTGCCTGGCTTGTTGCACCTTTAGGCCTGCAGAATCCGTATATTTAATAAAACAGGATTAAATGAACCGGACTACCAGAAGAAATTTTATCCGTGGACTGGCTATTACAACTGGTGCCGCGGCGTTGAGCAATCCGTTTACAGT
>JAEYRC010000067.1 GCA_023409675.1 Bacteroidota bacterium | reverse complement strand
GCATGCAGGTGGTAGTAGTAAAAAGTGATGCGGATGGACATATTGATATTGCCGACCTGAAAGAAAAGGCGGCCCTGCTTAAAGATCGTCTTGCCGCACTGATGGTAACCTATCCGTCAACCCATGGCGTATTTGAAGAAGGTATTCGTGAGATCTGCCAAACCGTACACGAGCATGGCGGATTGGTTTATATGGATGGCGCTAATATGAACGCCCAGGTCGGTTTTACATCTCCGGGGTTTATAGGCGCTGATGTTTGTCACCTTAACCTGCATAAAACCTTCGCCATTCCACATGGTGGTGGTGGGCCGGGTATGGGACCAATCTGTGTCAACGAAAAACTGGCCGCATTTCTTCCGGGGCATATCTCGGTAAACAATAAAGATGAACGCAGTCATGCCGTCAGCGCTGCTGCCTATGGGTCAGCCAGCATACTGCTGATCAGCTATGCTTATATCCGCCTGCTGGGTGCGGAAGGGATGAAGAAGGCCACTGAATACGCTATCCTGAATGCCAATTATATGAAGTCGGTCCTGGAAAAGAAATACCGGATTTTATACAGCGGCAGGCAGAACACCTGTGCACACGAATTTATTGTAGACCTGAGGCCATTCAAACAATCCTGTGGTATAGAAGCTGAAGATGTAGCCAAAAGACTGATGGATTATGGTTTCCATGCTCCTACGATGAGTTTTCCGGTGCCGGGAACAATCATGATCGAGCCCACCGAAAGCGAACCTAAGGCTGAACTCGACCGATTCTGCAGCGCTCTCCTAAACATCTATGAAGAGATCATTGCGGTAGAAGAAGGTCGTGCCGATAAAAAAGATAATGTATTGAAGAATGCGCCGCACACTATGAAAACCGTTTGCAGTGATGAATGGAAATATTCTTATTCGCGGCAGGAGGCAGCCTTCCCGTTAGCTTATATTCAACACCATAAATTCTGGCCGGCCGTCAGCAGGATCAATAATACAGTTGGTGACCGTAACCTGATCTGTACCTGCGAACCGACGGAAGCCTATGCCTGATTTGGTTTAATACATTTCCCGCAGATCTGCGCAGATTTTGAGCAGATTGACGCAGATTAATACAAAAGATTGTAAAATTCATGTGCATGGAAGTGCTATAACAGCAATTTCGAGTCGAGGCTCGCAGATTTTGAGCAGATCAGCGCAGATGAATACAAGAGACTGATTAACTCGTGTAGATGGAAGTGCTATAACTAGCAATTAAGAGTCGAGACTCGCAGATTTTAAGCAGATTGACGCAGATGAATACAGAAGATTGTATAATTCATGTGTATGAAGTGCTATAACAGCATTTCCGGCCCTAGCCTCACAGATTTTGAGCTGATCGATACAGAATCATATAAAAGATTGATTAACCTTCAGGAAGAGTAAAATACTGTTGCCCCGGTTCAAAATCTTTTTCCAGGGCATCCGTAACCACTTTCAGGTGCGCGGGATTACCCAGGAAATCGGCATTGCTGGCATCGATATAGATGGTGTTGATGTTATGTTGGCGGATATAACTGGTATAGGTTTCCTGCAGGGAGAAAAGGTATTCATCCGGAATGGTTTGTTCGTAGGGTCGGTTTCGTTTTCGGATGTTTTTCTGCAGTTGTTTCACCGGAACATGCAGGTAGATTACCACATCGGGTTGAATGATCTGCTGATACATGATATCAAACAACTTCTGGTATAACCGGAATTCTTCCTCGGGCAGGTTCACTTTTGCAAAAAGCAAGCATTTGGTAAATAGGTAATCCGACAGCGTGATGCTATGAAAAAGATCTTTGGAATGAAAAAGATCTTTTAACTGTTTATAGCGTTCCGCCATAAAGAACAATTCAACCGGAAACGCATATTGCGCGGGATTATCATAAAACTTTGTCAGAAAAGGATTGTCGGCAAATTCTTCGAGGATAAGCCGCGCATTGTAATGTTTGGCCAGCAGATGCGCCAGGGTGGTTTTGCCGGCTCCGATATTGCCTTCAATGGTAATAAAATGATGTTTCATGGTTTGGGCCGGGAATGATTTGGGTTCTTTTTAGGTTTGCTCCACATACCCGGCAAAGAAACTTCAATTACAGAATAATTCATTCAGATCTTTTGCACAGGGAGGGTGTCGCTGCAATCCTTTTCTAATTCCCGGATCGTTTTATTCAGCACCGGATGTACCAGCGCTGGCGCGATCTCCGCTAACGGCGTTAACACAAAACGCCGCTGCTGCAGGTAGGGATGCGGTATGGTAAGCGCTGTTTCATCAATTACCGCATCATCATAAAATAAAATATCCAGGTCAATTTTCCGTGGGCCATATTTTTCTTCCCGAACCCTGCCCATTTGCTGTTCAATATCGAGCAAAAAATGCATGAGTTCCCGGGGTGGAAGAAAGGTTTCCATTTCCAGCACCTGGTTATAGAAAGGCTGCTGATTTTCCTGCCCCCATGCTGCTGTTTCATAAAGCGAAGATGCCCTGATTTCGCGAAGTCCTCCGGCATTAAGCCGCTGGCGTGCTTCAGACAGGCTGGCGCCGCGATCGCCCAAATTTGCCCCCAGGGAAATAAAAACCCTGTGCATATCGGAAAAACCGGAATTTGATGACCTGCCGGAAGAAAAGTTCAAGCTGAGCGATTTTATATTCACTGGGTATACCGGCCATCCTTTTACGGGGCTATTTCATATATTGCGGTGCACCATGATGAAAGAAAAAGATCAATTTTATATAAAAATATACAGAATCGGATGAATAATTTTTTCAAATTCTTTTTTGCCTCTCTGCTTGCCCTGTTTGTTTTTGCTGTGCTGAGCTTTCTGGTTATGCTTGGAATCTTTTCCGGACTGGCTGCTACGGAAACACCCCGGACGGGCGATAAAGCCATTCTAGTCATCGATCTGTCGCGGCAGTATAAGGAAGTCAGCAGTTTTGATCCTGTTCAGGCCGTATTAAACCCTGATGATAGCGAACAACCTACCTTATATGATGTTGTAGAACTTATCGGTCGCGCAAGGGCCGATTCATCCGTTAAAGGAATTTACCTGCAATGCGGCGTCAATGCCAATGGCTTTGCCTCCAGCGAAGAGCTCCGCAATGCCTTGCTGCACTTCAAATCTTCCGGTAAATTCATTTATGCTTATGCCGATATCATTTCCCAGTCGGCCTATCATGTTGCCAATGTCGCCGATAAAATATACTGCAATCCACAGGGCGGACTCGAGTGGAGCGGGTTTTCTATGGAGTTGCTATTTCTGAAGGGGACACTGGAGAAACTGGACATAACACCACAGATATTTTATGCCGGTAAATACAAAAGCGCCACCGAACCTTTCCGGGAATATAAAATGAGTGAACCCAGCCGGGAACAAAACCTTGAACTGCTGCAGGACCTTTACAGCCATTTTCTGCTTAAAACGGCTGAGCAACGCGGTATTGATACGGCTGCCCTGCATCGGTATGCAACCGGTCAGCAGGTGAACTTTGCCGCAGATGCACTTCGTCTTAAACTTGTAGATGGTTTGCGTTATGATGATGAGGTTAAAAATGAATTGAAAAACCTGGTGGATGTTGACCGCTTCGATAAACTGAATTTTGTAGGGATTGAAAAATACGCGCAGATCATTACCCCTTCTACCCGCGGTCGCGACCGTATCGGGGTGATTTTCGCTGAAGGCGATATTATTGATGGTAAGGGTGACCGCACCCAGATTGCCAGCGTTAATTACCGTAATTTGATCCGGAAGGCCCGCCTGGATAAGCAAACCAAAGCGATTGTACTCCGTATCAATTCCGGTGGAGGTAGCGCCCTGGCCAGTGAAAATATTCTGCGGGAATTGATTCTTGCCCGTAAAGAAAAGCCGGTTATCATTAGTTTTGGTGATGTGTCGGCTTCCGGAGGGTATTATCTATCCTGTAATGCAGACAGCATTTTCGTTCAGCCCAATACCATTACCGGATCTATTGGTGTATTTGCCATGATCCCGAATATGGAGAAATTTTTCAATAATAAAGTAGGGGTAACATTTGATCGGGTAGGAACCGGTGGAGAAGATCTCTCCGTTTTTAAACCGTTGTCACCACTCAAGGCAAGGCTGATACAGGCAAGTGTCGATTCCACCTATTTCACCTTTAAATCAAGAGTGGCCGAAGGCCGGAATCTGTCGATGGACTATGTGGATTCTATCGCGCAGGGCCGGATATGGAGTGGTAGTCAGGCGGTGCAGCTTGGCCTGGCAGACCGGATCGGTGGAATTCAGGATGCCATACAGGCCGCAGCAGCGCTGGCCGATCTGGATGAATACCGCATCCGGCAATATCCCGGCAAGCAAACCCTGTATGATTATTTCTTTAATCAGGGTACGGAATCAATCAAACAGTCCTTGCTGCAGCAGGAAATGGGGGATGAAAATTTTCGCATCTTCGAATCTGTTCAGAAACTTCAGCACTGGTTGAAAACACCCCAGGCGAGGCTTCCTTTTGATTTCCGGATAAATTAATCTATTCAACAGGAAAGCTGTTCCATGAAATTTATCAAATTAGGCCTGATCAGTGCAGGATTATTCTTCATATTGCTTTTCGGAATTTCTGCCCTCATGCCTGGAAATATCCGTATTCTCCGGACGGTCAGCCTGGAAGCTTCACCGCAACAGGTTGCGCCCTGGCTGCATGACCTGCGGGCCTGGAAAGACTGGAACCTGCTGACTTCCGACAGTACCGCGAAAGCTCCTGAATTTAGCCCGGACGCTATTCGTTCGGGAAATTATACCATCAGGAAAATCAGCGATACCACAGGACAGGTAATAACGGAATGGCACAGCAGGTCGAAAACGGTTAAAAGTTATATGCAGTATGCCGCCGGCGACGATGGAACCACGGTATTGCAGTGGATCTTTGATATTGAACTGGGCTGGTACCCCTGGGATAAATTTGCAAGCATGATTTTTGATAAGCAATTGGGTATTCCCATGGAAGAGAGCTTAGATCAGCTTGAAACACTGTTAACTCAGCCTTCCTGACAACATTCATTTAAATAAAACAAACCATGAAAAAGTTCGCGTTACTAACCGTAATTACCGCCATTTTTGCCTGCAGCCAGGCACAGAGCCCGCGTGTTACCGCAGAAGGTACCGATGTAAAAGTTTCTTATGGCCAGCCCTCCAAAAAAGACCGGGTTATCTTTGGTGAACTGGTTCCCTTCAATAAGATCTGGCGGGCCGGGGCAAATGAAGCCACAGAAATAACCTTTGATAAGGCTGTCAGTTTCGGTGGCCAACCGGTTAAAGCCGGTACCTATTCGCTGTTTGTAATTCCTACTGAAAAAGAATGGACCGTTATCCTTAATTCTGAATTGAAACAATGGGGCGCCTTTGGCTACGATAAAATAAAAGACAAGGATGTATTGAAAGTTAATGTACCGGTTAAACAACGGGATGCTGTCGCGGAAAAACTTACTTATTCCTTTAACGATAACAACAACCTCGTGATTGAATGGGATAAGACCATGGTGGAAATTCCGATCAAATAATTTGATCCTGACGGATGAGTAAGCGGTCATTCCTGCAGGGATGGCCGCTTATTTTATGCCCATGCTCAACTCCGCGTCACCATGAACCGGGTAGCCAACACAGGTCAATACCAGCCCTTTTTCTAGTTCCTCATCCAGCAAAACTTCATTATTTGACATCCAGATGTTTCCTTTACGCACCCTTGCAACACAGTTGCCGCATTTTCCCACTTCACAACTAAAGGGTAGGGCGGGGTTATGTTTTCGTGCAGCGCTGAGTATGGTTTCGGGATATTGAACCTGGAAACGATAACTTATTCCATTGAATTCGAGGGTTACCATATGCGCCGACTGATCAGGTGGCGTTAATATTCCGGCATGTGTTCTCAGGGGGATGAAATCTTCTTTTTTAATGTTAGAGCGGCTTATCCCCGCTTCCATCAATACAAATATGACCATGCGCATATATGCTGCCGGACCACAGGTATAGTAAATACTGTGCTGTCGAAATGCCTGCTCGGGAAGTACTGAAAGGATCTGATCCCGGTCGAGCCGCGCAAAGGCCAGTTGTTTGCTGTCGCTGAACAGGAAATGAATTTTCAGCCGTTCCTTATTTGCCTGAAGTAACGCGTTCAATGCATCGAGATAAACCGCTTTTCTTGCGCTTGAACTACTGTAAACAAGAACAATTTTCCAGGATTTGTTGCGCAGCAGCGCCGATTTGATCATCGCGAATATGGGCGTGATGCCTGCTCCCGCTGCAAAGAAATACAGGCATTGCGGTTGCGCGCCAGCTTCGGGCAATTTGAAAAAACCTCCGGTTCCCGCCGCGGTAAGTACATCGCCGACTTTAGCCTGATCGACCAACAGCCTGGAGTAGACGCCGTTTGAAATTCGTTTCACTCCTATTGATAAGGGTTCACCAAGTTCCGGGCTGGATGTGATGGAATATGACCTCCTGATCTCCCCATGTTCACCCTGGTGCACCAGCGTTAGGTACTGTCCGGCTTCATAGGTGAGCGGATTTTCATCAAACACAAAAGTCCTGAAGTCATCCGTTTCTTTATGAATGCTGGTAATCTTCAGGGGAATATAGGGTGAAGCGTTCATAGTGTTGACTTATAATAAGGATAAAATAACCGAATAAACCTGATGTAATTCTTCCCGTTTAATACAATAGGGTGGCAGTATATAAAGGGTATTGCCGAGAGGTCGAAGCACAACACCCTGATCCAGCGCTTTTTTTACCCGCTCAGTATTAACCGTATTCAGGTAATTCATATTTCCCTGTGGAACATCAAATGCCAGAATAGTTCCGCGCATCCGGGGATGAACAAGTTTGCCCTGGTCGCCCAATTGCCGCAGTTGCTGTAAAAACAAACGGTGTTCGTGTTCTATCATCCTGACCTGATCAATGCATTCGGGCCGGAACAACAGTTCAAGACTGGCAATGGCTGCCGCGCAGGCGAGGGGATTTGCGGTAAAAGAGTGGCCGTGAAAAAAAGTTTTTGTTCTGTCGTCGGTAACAAATTGCGCATGAATTCGTGCGCTGCATGCGGTAATACCCATCGGTAAAACCCCACCCGTAAGTCCTTTGCTCAGACAGATAATATCGGGTTTGGAGGTGCAAT
>JAEYRC010000175.1 GCA_023409675.1 Bacteroidota bacterium | reverse complement strand
TTACTGAAAAACCTGGCCGGATCTGTCAACGAATTCATGAAACAATTTCCCCTGTACGCCGAAATCGGATAATTTACTTTAATACACCTGTCATGATACAACGCGTTCAATCCCTGCACCTGCTTATCGTAACCATTGCCGGTTTCGCCACCTATACCCTGCCCCTGTTCATCGGAAATCTTCCAAATGGTGAAAAGCGGGTCTTCCCGCTGGCAGAAAGCTTATTGCTGGCCATTGGATCCATCCTGCTGGCAGTAACGGCGCTCATCTGTATCTTCCTGTATAAAAACAGAAAGCTTCAATTCCGGCTGTCGGTGCTGGGGGCAATTCTGTCCTTTGCCCTGCTTTTCCTGGAATACTTTGTGGTGGAGCGATTGAAAGAAAATGAAGGAATGGTATCGGGTTCCTACCAGATCGGCGCCCTTCTGCCCATTGTCATGGGTGTGTTCTTTATAATGGCTGCAAGGGGCATTTATAAAGATGAGAAACTGATCAAAAGTATGGACAGGTTAAGGTAAATTCAACAGCACTGACGCATTGAATTAACATACAGCAACACGTTAATTCTATCAGAGGTATTTTCCGGTGTAACTCTCTTTTACTTTTTTAAGTCCGGCGGGTATTCCGGAGTAAACCAGGTTGCCGCCCATGTCACCGGCCTCAGGCCCAAGATCAATAAGCCAGTCAGCGCTTTTCAGCACATCGGTATTGTGTTCAATAACCAACACCGAATGTCCCTGTTCTATCAGCGCGTTGAAGGATCCCAATAATTTACGGATATCATGAAAATGCAATCCTGTTGTTGGTTCATCGAAAATAAAGAGGATATGTCCCTGACCCTTACCCCTTCCCAGGAAGGATGCCAGCTTAACCCGCTGTGCTTCGCCTCCTGAAAGCGTATCCGACGACTGCCCGAGTTTGATATAACCCAGTCCCACATCGCTAAGCGTACTGATCTTTTTCACAATTTCCTTCTCATCGCGAAAGAATTCCAGCGACTCATCCACGCTCAGTTCCAGAATATCATAGATGTTCTTACCGTTATAGGTTACATCCAGTACTTCATCTTTAAAGCGTTTGCCATTGCAGGCCTCGCAGGTTAAATGCACATCTGCCAGGAACTGCATCTCCACCACCTGTTCCCCTTCTCCCTTACAGGTATCGCAACGGCCACCATCCACATTAAACGAAAAGTGTTTCGGCAGAAACCCTCTTCCTTTACTCATCGGCTGACGCGCAAATAAATTCCTGATTTCATCATACGCTTTAATATAGGTAACCGGGTTAGACCTTGATGACTTCCCTATCGGATTCTGATCAATCAGTTCAATTTGTGCGATATAGTCTATGTCGCCATGAACAGCCTGATGAATACCTACCTTATCCGAAAATTCCCCTTTTATTTTCTGCAGAGCAGGATATAGTATCTGTTTTACCAGGGTGGTTTTACCGCTGCCGCTAACACCGCTGACCACGCAGAATACATTCAGCGGAAACTCTACGGTAATATTTTTCAGGTTATTTTGCCGGGCGCCTTCTACTATTACGGAACGGTTCCATTTGCGAACTTTCCCCGGCACCTCTATGCTTAGTGCCCCGGTCAGGTATTTACCGGTAAGGCTTTTCTCGTTTTGGCAAATTGATTCATAATCACCTGTCGCCACCACCGAGCCGCCAAGGTGTGAAGCCAGCGGACCCATATCGATAATATGATCAGCGGCTTTCATCATCATTTCATCATGTTCTACCACCACAACGGTATTACCCAGGTCACGGAGTTCTTTCAATACCCTGATCAGCCTTTCGGTATCGCGCGAATGCAGGCCGATCGATGGTTCATCAAGAATGTATAAGGAGTTGGTCAGGTTACTGCCCAGGGAGCGGGTTAACTGAATACGCTGGCTTTCGCCACCACTGAGGCTGTTGGCCAGGCGGTTGAGCGTGAGGTAACCAAGCCCTACATCGAGCAGGGTACGCAAACGGTGTGTAATTTCTGTAAGCATGCGCCGGGCAACCTGTTGGTCATAATCACTGAGCTCTAATTCGTCGAACCAGTGCAGCAGATCCTTTACAGGCATCTCGCAGAGCTCACCAATATGTTTGCCCCCGACCTTCACATATAACGCTTCCTTGCGGAGGCGGTATCCTTCACAATCCGGGCAGGAGGTTCTTCCCCTGTAGCGCGACAGCAATACCCGGTATTGCACTTTGTATAAGTTCTGTTCAACTTCCTCAAAAAATTCATTTATCCCATGGATGGATCCGCTTCCTGTCCAGAGTAACTTATATTGTTCTTTGGTAAGGTCCATCACCGGCTTATGCACAGGAAAACCTGTTTTTCCGGCTGCTGCAATGAAGCGGTCTTTCCACTTCCCAAGTTTTTCACCTTTCCAGGGCGCTACTGCGCCTTCATAAATACTCAGGTGTTTATCCGGAAGCACCAAATCTTCATCAATGCCTAAAACCTGGCTGAAACCTTCACAGGTTGGACAGGCACCGAAGGGGTTATTAAAAGAGAACAGGTTGGGAACCGGTTCTTCAAACTGAATACCATCCAGCTCAAAACGGTTCGAAAAAGTATGTACATCAGTTTCATTCACCAGCAATTGCATTTCCCCCTCGCCCTCAAAGAACGCGGTGGTCACGGAGTCGGCTATACGATGACGATCATCCTCATCAAATGCTTTAACCACCAGCCTGTCGATGATCACAAAGGTTTTTTTACCCGGCTTCCAGGCTTTTTTCGGGTTAGAAAGATTTTCTTCCAAAACCTCCTCGATCCTTAAAACAGTACCATTATGCAATATGCGGGAAAAGCCTTTCTGCATAAGAATGTTCAATTCTTCATCGGCCTTTCGTTTGGCATGCTGCAGAAAATTAACCAGGATCAGCACTTTATCACCGGTGCTTAAAGATGCTATTGAATTCACGACATCGGTAACATCATCTTTGCGCACCTGCTTTCCCGAAATGGGAGATATGGTTTTGCCAACGCGCGCAAAGAGCAGGCGCAGGTAATCGTATATCTCGGTCATACTACCCACGGTAGACCGGGGCGTACGGGTGATCACTTTTTGCTCAATAGCGATAGCCGGGCAGAGCCCTTTTATATAATCCACATCCGGCTTCACCATACGTGCCATGAACTGCCGGGCATACGCGCTCAGGCTTTCAGCATAACGCCGCTGGCCTTCTGCGAAAAGCGTATCAATAGTCAGTGATGATTTTCCGGAGCCGGAAACGCCGGTCACTACAATAAATTTATTCCTCGGAAATGCAACAGTTACATTCTTTAAATTATGTACCCTCGCCCCATGCACTACGATCGCGTCATCTGCAAATTCCTGCTTCTGCTTACCGGCTTTAGCCGCTTTCTTCGTTTTTGTTGCCATAGTCTGGAGGTCAAAATTATCGTAAACCCATTATCAATAAGTAGAATTGTGTAGCATTTATTAATATTTATTTTAAAAGATTTCTTAAAGTTTGGATTTTTCACAAAAGTCTCTATCTTTAAACGGTAATTTGTACAATAAATCGAAAACTAAACCACACGCCTATTGACCTGATCACTTCTACTCAGAAAAACCAACCGACTTTTTAAAATCCTTTTTCATATATCCTATCACCTTCAAAACCGTAGAAGTTTATGAATTCTTTACGTATTCAGACCACTGACAATGACCTTATCCAAAAATTTAAGGATGGGGATCTGCACGCCCTTGAAACCCTGATTATCCGTCACAAGGATAAGATGTTCACCTCCATTTTATTCCTGGTTAAAGACAAGTATCTCGCGGAAGATATTTTCCAGGATGTTTTCATCAAAATTATCGACACCATTCGCGGCGGCCGTTACACCGAAGAAGGAAAATTCCTTCCCTGGGCAATGCGTATCGCGCACAACCTGTGTGTAGATCATTTCCGCAAAGTTAAGCGTACACCTTCGATCAAAACCAGCGATGACCGCGATATCTTTGAAGTGATCAACCTCACCGAAGATGGCGCCGATTCAAAAATGATGAAGAAACAAAGTCACGACCGCGTTCGGCAGATGCTCGACCTGCTTCCTGAAGATCAGCGTGAAGTGATCATTCTTCGTCATTATGCCGACCTTAGCTTTAAAGAAATTGCAACCCTTACCGATTGCAGTATCAATACCGCTTTAGGAAGAATGCGCTATGGACTGATCAACCTCAGAAAAATGATGGTTCAGAAAAAAATAGCGCTATAATATAACTTTACACTCAATTCTAAAGGAACGGAATTAATAACAGACAAATATTATGAAAACAAAGTAAGGAAAATATTGTCATTCTGGTTCTCCATCCGGCCCTGGTTCATTGCTTGCTAACCGGAAGGTTGAAACAGAATGACACCTACTTAAAAACCCTCTGGTTGACTCCCGGAGGGTTTTTTTATGAGATACAATCAATTCTGATTATGAATTCTTTAAAAGTACCCACCCTCCATACAAAAGATGAAGTTCATACTGAACGGACCATCAGCAGGCTGCTAAGTACAAAACGCTAAAAAACCTTTTTAAACTATTGACTGGTTAAAGACTGCCGCTTTTTAAAAGCGTCTATACCACAGCGTAACCATTCGGCATATTCCTGCTCATCCGGCACATATCCCACCGGCCGCGTAAGCAATTTTTCATCCGGGCCAACGGCTACATATAGCGGTTGCGATACGCTGGTAAAATTGATATTCTGGAAGGTGGCATATTTATTACCGATCGTATGAACGGTCTTTTCTGATCCATCGGCAAATTTCTCAATAAACTGCTCATTCACCGGTAGCTCAGCCCGGTCATCCACGTATAGCGATACCAGGATATAATTCTGCTCGATCAGTTCTTTTACCTCAGGTATCACCCACACATTTTCCTCCATCCGCCGGCAGTTTACACATGCCCAGCCGGTAAAATCGATCAGGAGTGGTTTGTTCTGCTCACGGGCCAGCTTAAGCGCTTTTTCATAATCATTCTTAATATCCGGCTCCACTCCCTTGAAGGCGTCTTCACCATAAATGCTATAGGTTAACGGTGGTGGAAAGCCACTGATCAGCGAACGGTTGGCATATTTTGTTTTGGTAACGCCGGGCACCAGGTACAGGGTAAAGGCAAGCACCAGCACACCAAGCCCGATACGGATTTTTGTCAGCTTTGGTTTTCCTTCATGACTGAAGCGCAGAATTCCAAATAAATACAGGGTCAGCAATGCGCCAATAATGATCCACAATCCAAAGAATACCTCCCGTTTCAAAATACCCCAGTGCGCTACAAGATCGGCATTGGATAAGAATTTAATGGCGAACGCAAGTTCGAGAAAGCCCAGAACAATCTTGACGGTAGTAAGCCATCCGCCGCTTTTCGGCAGCGAGTTGAGCATATTCGGAAACAAGGCAAACAAGGCAAAGGGCAATGCCAGGGCCAGTCCGAAACCACCCATGCCCACCGTTAGCTGCATGGCGCCGCCATTTGTAGACAGCGAACCGGCAAGTAAAGAGCCAAGGATTGGGCCGGTACAGGAGAAAGATACGAGGGCCAGCGTCAGCGCCATAAAGAATATACCAAGCACCCCTCCGACACCCGCTTTCTGATCAGCCTTATTGGAAAGGCTGCTGGGCATGGTAATCTCAAATAACCCAAAAAACGACAACGCGAAGATGACGAATATGACAAAGAAAGCTATGTTGAGCCACATGTTTGTCGAGATCGTATTCAGGATTTCCGGGTTGCTGGAATCAAGAAAATGAATCGGAATACTCAGCAACAGATAGATCAGCAGGATGAAGAATCCATACAGCATGGCATCGAATATTCCTTTTTTTCTGCTGCCCGACTTTTTTGTGAAAAAGGATACTGTTAGAGGAATCATTGGAAATACACAAGGAGTCAGCAGGCCGATCAGTCCGCCAACAAATCCGAGAATAAAGATGCCCCATAAACTTTTCGAACGTTCATCTTCAATTCCGGTGCCGCCGCAATCATTTTCGGGATTATTCATATCAATGGCATCCCTTTTCAGCGCGTTCACCGCATCAGCGGAAGCGATCAGGGCACCCGAGCGACCGGTAATGTTTCCGGCTGCATCGATGGTAAAAATAAAAGGCGCTTCAATCGCGCTCAATACCTCATCCCCTTTCATCGACATATACTCCACATGCCCACTGATCAGCCCGGTTCCGGGTTTTACCTCTACGGGTATGCGAAACTCCACTTCGTTTTCAAAAAACTTGATCTGCATATCAAGCAAAGGCTCATGAAGTTGCTGCAAATCGCCAACTTCTTCAATATTTTGTATTGATACGGATGCTGCTGTAGCGCTGTCGAGCCTGATGCGGGAGTTCAGTTCATCATCACCAGCGGTAACGGAAAACATCCTCCATCCATTTTCAATCGATGCTTTGATCTGTAATTCGTATTGATGTTCTCCCGTTTTGCGGGCATCATACTTCCATTGAACCAGGGAGTCCTGAGCGGAAACTGTTGCGGCAGACAGTATAAAAAAGAGAAAGGAGTAGAAATATTTCATTAGAGAGCTGTTCAGGGGATTAAATCAAAAAATAAACGAGTTCCATGGGAACCCGTTTATTCATACTATACTGCAGTTTTAACTGCCTACATTTACGTTGATGTTAACCGTGGCTGGAGGCAGGCATTCATGCGCGTTACAAACCATAAACTCCACTTTGCCGGTAAGGTTGGTTTTCGCATTTCCACGCATTTTAACCACCTGCACAAATGTTACCGTATTATCATAATAGCGTACTTCTGATTTGAACGCATCTTCATATACCTTCTTCAACTTTCCGACTTCTTTGATTTTCCCATCAAGGATCAGTAAAGGATTTTTTGCAAAATTGAACGTAGTTGAAACCGGCCCATCTCCGCCTTCCTGTGCATACATATGGTAATCGCCGTTGATGTTCGCCGTCATATGTACTTCATAGGTTTTATCAGCGATCTTCTTAGTAGTGAAAGTCCAGTCAACCTCCTTATTGGATTGAGCAGACACTAATGCAACAGACGATAACAGGGTCAGAAAGAGGAAAAGTTTTTTCATGTGTTCAACTGATTTATGAAGCGAATGTACCGCGTCGGTGAACGGTAAAATTCCCCATTTTTTTGCTAATAAATACTTAAAGGTTAACAGTTTGAGCCTCTAAACGGTAGCGAGTTGAAGATTTAACAGGCTTTCAAGTATTATCCGGCCATCGGTATTGCCCAGCTCAGCTGAACAGGCCCTTTCGGGATGTGGCATCATTCCGAATACCGTACGTTCGGCATTACATATCCCGGCAATGTTGCGGATTGCGCCATTGTGGTTAGACTCCGGAGTAATATTTCCATCTTTATCGCAGTACTGATACAGCACCTGCCCATTTTTTTCGAGCTGATCGAGGGTTTTCTCATCGGCATAATACCGGCCTTCCCCATGGGCGATCGGAATCATAAGAACTTCATCAGTTCCCGGCGCACGCAAATAAACATTTTTACATACAAACTGCCGGCTGGCATTGCGCAGCAGCGCGCCCGGAAGCAGGTGAGCTTCGCATAGAATCTGAAAACCATTGCATATTCCCAGCACTTTTCCGCCATCTTCAGCAAAGCGGATAACTTCCTGCATCATTGGGCTGAATCGGGCAATAGCACCACAGCGGAGGTAGTCGCCATAAGAAAAACCACCCGGAAGTACAATACAATCCTCTTTGGTAAACATACTGATATCCCGGTCTTTATGCCACAGCATGATCACTTCCTGATTCAGGTCTTTCTCTAATGCTTCCTGCATATCCCTGTCGCAATTCGATCCCGGAAAAACAACTACGCCAAATTTCATAGATACATTATTGAAGTTCAAAGGTAGAAATATTTGTTCACCTGCCCGTCAGAAGAAGCTATAATAATTGATGCCTATGGCGAAGGCAACACCCAGCCAATGCAGAATGCGGGCGGGCCATATGCCTGGTGTATAATAATACAGGGCTGAATGAAATGCTGACAGTGGAATAATACAACAGATCCAGTTCACATAGCGGTTGCCGCCACTTACCAGGATGATCAGCAGCGATATGATCATAAACAGCAGCATCAGGCTCCAGTTTTTGCGAACCTGTATCAGCATTTTAGCCAGGTTGGCCTGAACATAAAAGCCTCCTGCAATAAAGGGCAGTACCAGCAGTACCATGGCTACGGTGATAAAGATCGATTCAGGGATATCCGGAAGATCAAGGCTGATGGCAGGAAGTATCGCCTGCCAGGTAAAGCGGTCGGTAAGAAATAAGATCACCCCTAAAAAATAATAGGGCATGGTCGCGCCCATGAAAGCGATAAACCATTCCCTGATCCTGAAAGGGCGCATAACAAACAGCGCCAGCGGTACCAGCAGCAGGAAAACAATTGCCGGTTCATAAAACAGGGAGGCGATACCCAGCAGCAACCCGATATTGAAGACCTCACCATTGGGTGTATGGGTATTGTACAATAATGCCATGCGGTAGTAAATCCAGATCAATAAAGTATTTACCAGCAGCGGAGCGGAAAACTGATTCCATTCGGGCACAAAAGAACTGATGAGCAGGTAAACCATTGCCGGCAGAAATCCCGGTTTAGGAAAGAGTTTCTGCAGGATCATCAGCCGGTTGAGCAAAAAGGCCTGAATGAAGAGCAGTGCTACAGCCAGCAGGCTGAAAAACAGGGGTGACAGTTCTGAGGGACCCAGAAAGCCCATCAACACATTGTAGAGGTAATGGTCTTCGGATTGACGAAGCGCCGGGGCAGGGTTCAGCAATACCGGAAACTTGATGACCAGCCCATAAAGGAGCAGCAACAAGGTATTGCCCGGATTTTTTTGCCTGAAGATCCCGATCACTTCAATTGTGGTTTAGAAATCAATTTTTGCGAATGTAATGTAGTTCCTGTAAAGCGTAGGCATTACAACGGTTCTCGCAGCAATTTGTTTTCCAAACCGGGGCATAAATTCATATCCGCGATCAAGATTTTTCAGGGTTGGGTATCGGGTGATCTTTCCATCGGGACCAATACTCTGATCGCTAAGCAAAAGGGTGCGTCGCTCATACTGGTTGAACAGAAAGTGCAGCTCCGATCCGGTATTCATGATATAGTGAGAAATGAGCGCGTCGCCTTCATCATCGAACTGTGATTTGGGAATAACATTGCTCCATTCAATATTCCCGTTTCCATCAAATGAAATGACCAGGATATTTTCGGCATGATAGCGGGTCGCCTGCCCCGATCCATAACGGTTCCAGGGTGAATTCCAGGGGCTGTAAAACGGAGAATAATAGTAGTTCATCGGGTTCATCCAGGGATTATTCCAACCCATATAATTCCAGCGGTTAAAGGCTGAACCCCGGGAGGTGGTATACATCGACTCGGCTATGAGCAGAAATCCGCCATCCCGGCGCATGATCATATTCCGGATGAAAAAATCATTGAATGCCAGTTTCAGGTTGGCATCGGGCCCCTTTGCCTGCGACCTTAGCTCATCGCTGAAGGTTGCACTGACCTTTTTAGCCACCGAAGCGGTATTCTTATCATATACTACCGTATACAATCCTTCTATATTCCCCCGGCGCTGCTTATAGAAAAAGGCGCTGAAGAGGTAACGTTTATTGATATTATCGACCTTCACCCTTACTTCATCCAGAATTCTGTCGCCGGTTTCCAGATCAAGAATTGAGAAATCCCGCGCATAGGTGCCTTTTGTAACTACCTGAAGTTTAGTGACATAGTCATTCCCCTTTCGGGTATATTTACCGAATACCATGCCTCCGTCATTGTCGAGCAGAAAATCGGTAAAGTAATCATTACGCTCTTCCATCGGAATGCTCATAGTATGCCTGGCCTGAAGGTTCAGCGAAGCATCAAACAGCATGGTGGTGAACAGGAAATTGTTCCGGTTCTTATTATTGATCTTAAACACCATGATCCGCTCCTTATCATCGGAAAAGATCGTGTTGTAGATCTTATTATCTGTGGTCCAGGATATTCTGGATGTATCAATTTCTATAGGATCGGCAAGAGGTTTGGCATTTTCATCGAGCTTAACCCCCATGCAATACACAATATTGCGGCTCTGGTATTGGTAGATCATCCACACGTGATCAGGATAAGGGATGAAGTCAACATTGATCCAGCGGTCGTTACTGCCGTCGAGATTAACCCGCTCCTTCAACTTCATATCGTTGTCGTATACGCTGATATCATAATCGGCGCGGTTATTCTTGAAAACAAGGATATTCTGCCCAACACGACCGATGATATCGAAGTTGGTACGACGGTTATCTTCGCGTTCGGGTTCGCTATAGGTTATTTTCTGAGCATTCAGCGACCCTGCGGCAAGCAGAGAGAGGAGTGCTACGATAAAAATTCTTAGGTTCATAAGGGATTTTCTCCTTGAATATTTTGTATTACAGCAAATTACGGATTGTACTACGGGCTCCCAAAATTTACGGCCAATTTTAGCGTTTCCTAATGGAAATACTCCAATCCGATAAATGAATAAAAAAGGCAACGAATATTTATTTCATTATACCTTTGAGTGCTGAACAGTATCAGGGTTTAACGGAATATATTCTCCGGACCACAACCTCAACGAGTGAAAATACAGACCGACCGGTTCCGCGTAGCGGGATTATTAATAGCCTTAGGAATTATTTACGGGGATATAGGCACTTCTCCCCTTTACGTTTTTAACGCAATCATTGGGGGCAGGGTGATCAGCGACGAACTGATCATCGGTACACTTTCCTGTATCATCTGGACGCTTACCCTTCAAACGACCATTAAATATGTTTGGCTGGTTTTAAAGGCCGATAACCGTGGCGAAGGAGGCACTTTTTCATTGTATGCCCTGGTGCGGCGACAGAAAAAATGGCTGGTCCTGCCTGCAATGATCGGAGGTGCGGCGCTGCTGGCAGACGGAATTATCACCCCGCCGATCTCAATTACCTCAGCTATTGAAGGGCTGCGCGAACTCCCCGCATTACGCGATCTGGGTAAGGAGGACAACACTATCGTTTACATCGTGCTGGGTATCCTCG
>JAEYRC010000038.1 GCA_023409675.1 Bacteroidota bacterium | reverse complement strand
TTGGTATGCATCATCAACATAATCCAACCAAAGGAAATCGTCTCCCTCAATCCTCTCCTGTTATTACGACATGCAGACATTCGTTTTGCTATCTGGAGAAACTGTTATTAAATTTTAAAAGAGACTTTAGCGGATGAGGAGAAAACTTCCCTTCTTCGTGTGTGTAACACCGGTATAGTCTTTACCGGATATCGTGTACACATAGGTTCCGGAGCTCTGATCCTTACCATTTAAACGGCCATCCCAGAAACCCAGCAGGCTGGTGCTTCTGAAGATCAGTTGTCCATAGCGGTTATAAATGTGAAAATAGTCGAGTTCGCTGATACCTGCTGCTATAAACTGCAGCTTATCATTATGCCCGTCGTTGTTAGGCGTAAATGCGTTGGGAAAATAAAATGTCGGCCCTTTGAACACCTTGATGTTAATGGTATCGCTGGTAGGGCATCCTTCGGGTGTGGAAGCGGTGAGAATATACGTCATATCCTGCTCTAAAACGGCAACCGGGTTAGGAATATTAGGGTCATTCAGTCCGGTAGCCGGCGACCAGTTATACAGCGTTCCACCCTGCCCGTTCAGTTGCAGGGGTTGATGATTGGCCACGAGCGTATCATTACCGGCAAAGGCATTGGTGCCATGTATGGTGAAGGTTTTTGTAACGGCAGGAGAAAGACAGCCATCGCCGGACACCGCCAGCAGCGCGGCCTCATAAGTTCCCGGTTCCCGGAAAATATGGCTGAAACTGGGCACTGTATATTCCGTTCCGTTGCTGATCGCCCAGCGCCAGGCCGAAATTACATCCTGCTGCCGGCCAGCCGCGGTAAAGGTTGCCGGACTGCCCGCGCATTCCTCATCTACGGTAAAATCAACCTCCGGTGTCGGAAACACACGCACGGTCTTTTTGGTGAGCTCAGAAACACATCCTTCCTGCGTTTTTACCTGTAACGATAGGTTATAGGTACCGGCTCCGGCATTGAGGGTCAGGTTTCGATCCGTGGAAAGTGCCTCATTGGCCGTCCAGGTCCAACTGTTGATGGTACCAAATTCGACGGTCGACTGATCGGTGAACAGCTGCGGCGAATTATCACATAAAGGACCTGCCGGTGCATTGATGACGGCTTCAGGAATAGTTCCCGCAACGATACGTCTAACATAGGGTTCCGAGAGGCAGCCATTACTTCCAAGGATGCGCATTTTAACATCGTACACCCCTGGCGCCGGAAAGACATGTGGCGGTGGCTCTTTGCCACTGAAGGTGGTGCCATCACCAAAATCCCAGTTCCATTCGAGTATCGAACCAAAAGATGTAGAACTGTCTTTGAATAAAATGGGTTCGGGATAACAGGTGATCTGTTCTTCCGCTAAGGTGATACCCGGATTCAGGGAGGTACAAACCCGCTGGTGATTTTTAGCGCCACCCGTTGCGCCGGTAAAGCCCCAGAAAACCATGGGGTCGGCATTGAATACCTCCGCTACAAGATCAACGGTGGCAACAACCCGTTCTTTGCCATCGATGCTTGCGCTAAGGCGATGCGTTACCGGATCCCAGCGGATGCTGAGCACATGCCATGCACAGTCTTCAATATTTCCAAACCCATCGAGCACCATTTCCGGGCCCGCAAGATCGTATTGCTGTCCATGAATGATATTTCCATCCCGGTGAATGGAAATATGATCATATCCGGGATCGTTGTTTTCAGAATTGACCCAGGTATCGATAGCAATACCGATAGAAGGTTGTATGCCTTCATAACCCAGTCCGCCTCCTGTTGAGCCGACACTGGTACTGATGGGTTGAAGCACGAAGGCAATTCCGTCTGCGCCCGCATCCGAGCAGCCCAGAAAAACATTAAAGTTGAATTCGAAAGGCTGGGTTAAATTGATCTTATTGATATTCCAGATGGAACCCGACTGGGTAAATTCATCCGGAGTTATTGTATAGCAATTACAATTTTCCTGGCGGGCATTGCCGTTGAGGTGATAGGGTGTTTCTTCCTGTCCCAGGTGGACAAGCGGCAGAATCATACCCAATAGCAGCAGAAAACTAAAGAGAGCAGTGAATTTCATCCGGCAGGACAGCGAATAAACAAAAAGCCGCCAATTCACTCTGAATGTTCAAAGGGAACTGGCAGCTAAATATGGTGAGCAAAAATTACCAGCCTTGTTTGGCCACTCCGGCCTTAATTGCGGCAAGCGCTTTTTCCTGGCCGAGTAATGTGGTAAGTTTATTTCCTTTACCATCATTGCCCTGCGCCATATAGGCCCCTTTCGCGGTCTTTGTAATTACCGCATCTTTAATGGGAACATTTTTTTCTTTTGTTTTTACATTATACGCGGTGAGCACTACGTCTGCCATGATGAATTGATTTGTAGGTGAATGAATGTTGAAGTCACGCTTCAGGATACAAGCTACAAGAAAAAACTGACATACAAAAAACGCGTTTCCGGATAATTTACCGTCTTTTTCCCCAAATCAAATGTCCAGCTTGGCATATTTCGCATGGCTTTCAATGAATTCGCGGCGTGGTGCCACCTCATCACCCATCAGCATACTGAAGATCAGGTCGGCTTCCGCAGCACTTTCGATCGATACCTGCTTAAGGGTTCGGGTAGCAGGATTCATCGTGGTTTCCCATAGCTGTTCGGCATTCATTTCACCCAAACCCTTGTACCGCTGGATGCTTACACTGTCTTCCCGGCCATTACCCAGTCGCTCTACGAGCTGGCGGCGCTGTTCTTCATTGTAAGCGTATGCCTGCTCCTTACCCTTTTTCACCAGGTACAGCGGTGGCTGCGCGAGGTACACATAACCCTGGTCGACCAGTTCTTTCATATACCTGTAAATGAAGGTCAGGATCAGGGTGGCGATATGGCTGCCATCAATATCGGCATCCGTCATGATGATCAGCTTGTGGTAGCGGAGTTTGCCGATATTAAGCGCTTTAGGGTCATCAGGCGTTCCTACGGTAACCCCAAGGGCGGTATACATGTTGCGGATCTCCTCATTTTCGTAGATCTTATGCTCCATGGCTTTTTCTACGTTGAGGATTTTTCCCCGAAGTGGTAAAATTGCCTGGAAACTTCTGTCGCGGCCCTGTTTGGCAGTTCCGCCCGCAGAATCACCCTCGACGAGATACAACTCACAACGATCAGGATCGCGTTCGGAGCAGTCGGCCAGTTTTCCGGGCAGTCCGCCACCGCTCAGTACACTTTTTCGCTGAACAAGCTCCCGGGCTTTTTTTGCTGCGGCACGGGCCTGAGCAGCCAGTACAACTTTCTGAATAATATTCTTGGCTTCCTTGGGGTTTTCTTCCAGAAAGGCTTCCAGCGCCCGGGAAACCGTCTGATCCACCACACCCATCACCTCATTATTTCCCAGCTTGGTTTTGGTCTGCCCCTCAAATTGCGGTTCAGGCACTTTCACGGAAATAATACTGCTCAGGCCCTCGCGGAAGTCGTCTCCCTCAATCTCCACCTTAGCCTTTTCAAACAGGCCCTGTTTTTCTCCATAGCTTTTGAACACCCGGGTGAGTGCCCGCCGGAAGCCCGACACGTGGGTTCCGCCTTCTATGGTATTGATGTTATTAACGTAAGAATATATATGCTCGCTATAGCCTTCATTGTAACAAAGCGCCACTTCTACCGCAACATTGGTGTTTTCATCCCTGCCTTCAACAAAAATTACTTTAGGTAAAAGCGGGCGCCGACCGGCGTTGCTGTCGAGCATTTCCACAAACTCCACAATGCCACCTTCACTGAAAAAAGTTTTGGAGTAGAATGATCCATCCTCTTCTTTTTCCCGTTCATCGGTCAGTACAATTGTGATTCCGCGATTCAGAAATGCCAGTTCGCGCAGGCGGGCTTCAAGGATCTCTTTTTTGTATTCCAGGGTAATGAAGATGCTGTCATCGGGCCAGAAACGTACCGTTGTTCCTGTGCTTTCGGTTACCCCGATTTCCCGAACCGGATATTTCGGAATGCCTATACCATATTCCTGTTCGAAAATCTTACCCTCGCGCTGCACCATAACATGCAGTTTAGTACTCAGCGCGTTCACGCAACTGACACCAACTCCGTGCAAACCACCGGAAACCTTATAGGTGTTCTTATCAAACTTACCGCCAGCGTGCAGCACCGTCATCACCACTTCAAGCGCGCTGCGCTTTTCTTTCACGTGCATGCCGGTGGGGATACCCCGACCATCATCAGAAACGGAAACAGAGTTATCGGGGTGAATGACAACCTGGATATTTGAACAATAGCCCGCGAGCGCTTCATCGATCGAGTTGTCTACCACCTCATAAACCAGGTGATGAAGTCCCTTTTCACCGATATCACCAATATACATGGCTGGCCGTTTTCTGACCGCTTCAAGTCCTTCCAATACCTGGATACTGTCGGCACCATAACCATTCGTTTCTGAAGGGATAATTTCCGTTGTTTCTGAAGACATAAGGGGGTTTATATTGCTAATGATTGGGATAATTTATTTCCCGGCAAAGGTACGTAAAATAAGGGTTAAAGCCGCATTTAAGCGCTTTCTAAAACACCTAATTGTCAACATTTTATTCTGATATTTTATCAAACAAAATCCTGCCCCTTCTCAGCCGATATTCCCCTGATTTTGCGTTAGCCCGGCACCATAATTTTGCATGATTTTTTAGGCTGATGTGATTTTTAAAACGCAGCTTTTGGGTTTTGAACTGTCTGCATTCCGGATGTGCAGCCCCTAACCGCAGCAGGAGACTTACAGAGTCATTTTTGCGCTATCTTTAGCCCTGTTTACCGCAGTAGCGACTAATTTCTGGCAGTAATTTTGAATGAATTAGCCTGATGAAAGAATATGCCCAGATATCGTTTGATTTCACCGCTGTCCCATCGGGTGAGGCCAATACCGACCCGTCGGTGGGCGTTCGGGTAAAATCACTCAAAAAAACGACTGAAGAAGAGGTGAAAAATTCGCCTGCATCTTCTCCACCAGAATCTTCCGCTCCCGAATCAACTTCATCTGAGACTCCATCTGAAATTTCTTTACCTGAATCTACTGCTCCGGCAGCCACAGAACCTGGCAAAGTTGGTCGTGGCCGCAAAGCGCAGAAAACCTTTGCCGCGGAAGCCGACCTGGTAAAACTTCCGGAAGATGAACAGCTCTTCAGCAAACAGTACTATACCATTGGAGAAGTATCGGCGATGTGCAGGGTAAACCCATCGTTGCTGCGGATCTGGGAAGCCGAATTTCCGGTGCTGCAGCCCAAAAAGAACAAAAAGGGCGACCGGCATTTCCGGCCTGCGGATATTAAAAATCTACAACTCATTTACGA
>JAEYRC010000353.1 GCA_023409675.1 Bacteroidota bacterium | reverse complement strand
TTTTTCAAACACACCCACAATAAAGGAAATCACGACTATAACTCCATCATACAGCGTCTTCAACAGGGCGATGCTGCTGCCCAGTCAATTGCGGCAATAATGGAACAGCGTAAACATCTGGTATTCTCCGGTAAACAAGAAACTATTCAACAAGCCTGATTATGGAGTATTTATTAAAGGGAAAAACGGCTCTGGTCTGTGGCAGTACTCAGGGAATTGGATTAGCTATAGCCAGGGAGTTTGCAAACCTTGGTGCCAATTGTATATTGCTGGCAAGGAATGAGTCGATGTTAAAAGAAGTGGTTGAATTTCAGTTGTCGGCTACGGACGAACAGGCGCATGAATACCGGGTTGCCGATTTTGATTATCCTGAGCAGGTAAAAACAGTCATTGAAGAATTATGCCGCGATAAAAAAGTGCATATACTGGTCAACAATACCGGGGGGCCGCCCGCAGGTCCGATCATTGATGCTACGGAGAAAGATTTTCTACTTGCATTTAACCGTCACCTGATCTGCAATCATATCCTTACAAGGTCTCTGGTGCCCTGCATGAAAACCCTCGGATATGGAAGAATCATCAATATCATTTCAACTTCCGTAAAAATTCCAATTAAAAATCTCGGTGTTTCCAATACCATTCGTGGTGCCGTTGCGGCCTGGGCGAAAACATTGTCAATAGAACTTGGCGAATTCAATATCACGGTCAACAATATTTTACCTGGCTTTACAGAAACCAACCGGATAGAAAGCCTGATTGAGAATAATGCCCGTAGCCGCGGAATGAGCACTGAAGCAATCAGGGCGGAAATGCTGGAATCAATACCGATGAACCGTTTTGCATCGCCAATGGAAACAGCTGCTGTTGCTGCCTTTCTGGCCTCACCGGCTGCATCTTACGTTACCGGAGTCAGTATTCCGGTTGATGGCGGACGAACAGGAAGTATCTAATTCATACACATGCCAGATTACACTAAACTTTCGGCGGCAGAACTGGATCAGAATGATGTACTGAAAACTTTTAGGTCGCGCTTTCATATACCACAACGCGATGGAGTAGAACAAATCTATTTTCTCGGAAACTCTCTCGGTTTACAGCCACGTAATGCTGAAACCGGTATCAGCAATGTGCTCAATACCTGGGCTGATGTGGGCGTGGAAGGATTCTTTACCGGTACGGATTCATGGTTGGAGCTTCACGGAAAAACTGCTCCGCTGGCTGCTAAAGTGGTTGGTGCGCATCCCGATGAAGTGGTGATCATGAATCAGCTGACAGTTAACCTTCACCTGATGATGGTGAGTTTCTATCGTCCTGAGGGAAAGCGAACGAAAATACTTTGCGAACAACAGGCCTTTCCCAGTGATCAGTATCTTCTGGAGTCGCAATTGAAATTTCATGGGCTTGATCCGGATGAGCATCTGATCGAAGTAAAAGCTGCCGACGGAGAACAGGTGATCAGTGAGAAAGATATTTTACAGGCTATTGATACCTGTGGTGATGAACTTGCTCTTGTATTGATTGGAGGGGTTAATTATTATACCGGACAGTTGTTCAACATTGAAGCTATCACTGCGGCCGCGCACCGTGTCGGCGCAATAGCGGGCTTCGACCTGGCTCATGCTGCGGGCAATGTACCCCTGCACCTGCATCAGTGGGATGTTGATTTTGCCTGCTGGTGTAATTACAAATACCTCAATTCCGGTCCAGGTGCAATTGCTTCAGCCTTCATTCACCGCAGATATCATAATGACCCGACCTTGCAACGATTTGCGGGCTGGTGGGGTGTTCCGGCATCGGAGCGCTTTCTGATGAAAAAAGGATTCAGGGCATCCGCTTCAGCGGAAGGCTGGCAACTTAGTACACCACCGGTTATATTAATGACTATACACCGTGAATCGCTGTTGTTGTTTGAAGAGGCGACCATGAACGCCATATTCCACAAAGGACGCATGTTAAGCGGATACGCGCATTTTCTGTTACAGAAGATTTCAGCCGGCCAGGCGGTTAAGCCGTTCACGCTGTTAACACCTGCTGATCCTGAACAGCGTGGATGTCAGTTGTCTTTGCTCATGCATAAAAATGGAAAGCAGATCTTTGATCATTTGACAAATACAGGAATTTTTGCAGACTGGCGGGAGCCGGATGTTATCCGCATTGCTCCGGTTCCTTTATACAACACATTTGATGAAGTGTATCGTTTTGCAGTTCATCTTGAAGAAGCGATTCGTACCCACTTATAATATTCAATATTTTCAGCTATGACCAGAGCCCACCTAATTGATACTATCCGCCAGAAACAATCCTACCTCTGTGTTGGCCTCGACAGTGATATCAATAAGATTCCGGCTCATCTGCTTTCGGCGGCAGATCCTGTTTTTGAATTCAATAAAGTTATCATCGATTCTACCAAAGCCTGGTGTGTTAGTTATAAGATCAATACGGCCTTCTATGAATCCCGTGGGGTAAAAGGATGGGAGTCGCTGCAAAAAACGATTGACTATATTCCTGCATCGCACTTCACTATTGCGGATGCGAAACGCGGAGATATCGGTAACACCTCCACGCAGTATGCAAAGGCATTTTTCGAAACCCTGAATTTTGATGCGGTAACTGTTGCGCCGTACATGGGGTCCGACAGTATTCAGCCTTTTCTTGAATTTGAGAATAAATGGACAATCGTGCTGGGATTAACATCAAATCCCGGCGCTGCTGATTTTGAACTGCTGCCAACCGGTGAGGAATTGCTTTATGAAAAAGTTATCCGAACGGTTGCCCAATGGGGCAGTCCGGAAAAGCTGATGTTTGTAATAGGCGCTACACAGGCCGGGCTGCTGGAACGTATCCGTAAAATTGTACCGGATCATTTCTTTTTAGTGCCGGGAGTGGGTGCTCAGGGAGGAGACCTGAATCAGATCTCTCAAAAAGTAATGAATAAGGATTTCGGGTTACTGGTCAATGCCAGCCGTTCGGTCATCTTTGCATCTTCCGGAGAAGATTTTGGTGAAAAGGCTGAAGAAGCGGCAAGATTGATCCAGGAGGATATGGCGAATATATTAAGGAGTGAAACCTCAGCATAATATCCAATTTGCTTTTTTACATGGCATGCTAACCGTTGAATCTTACCAGTAAATCATCCTATTTGAATACCGCATTTTTTGCGGTCCACCATGGATGGATTTCATATCCCAGCCGTTTTGATTGTATTGCCGGATCTTCTTTCAGATAGCGTTCCACTTCCTCCTGGGTAGGGCAGTCGAAGATAAATATCCCGCGCCAGGGACCGTCATCACCAAAAGGTCCGGCTACCAGCAGTTTGCCCATTTTGGCCAGCTTTTCCATATTGTCGAGATGGCCTTGCTGAATTTTCGCTGCCAAAGCGGAATCCTGGCTCCTGTTTTCCCCTTTGGTTAGCATAACAAAATAATACTGCTTCATTTCATACTTTGGCTGAGCTGTATCAGCGCCTTGCTGCGCCTGCAGGTTGAGAAAACCTGTAAACAAGAGGAACAATAGTGCGCATCCTTTTTTCATTGTTCAATATTTTAAGCAAAATACTACAAATTTCTCCGGTGTTTTATTTAATACTCCGAATGGGAAATTAAATACCACCAACCATTTACATTACTCCTCAGCGAATCGAAAGGGATTCTGTAATTTTGTGCACCAAAATGTAAAAGCAGCTTTAATTTAAAAACACTCCATAATGGCCGCAAGAACTGATCAGTTTACAAGTCCGGATTATTTTTTAGTAGATGAATTGCTCACGGAAGAACAACTTATGATTCGCGATGCGGTTCGCTCTTATGTAAAAAAGGAAATCAGTCCCATCATTGAAGAATATGCTCAGCGGGCTGAATTTCCCAAACATATCGTTCCCCAACTTGGCGAGCTGGGCTGTTTCGGGCCAACTGTTCCTGCCCAGTATGGGGGAGGTGGTCTTGATTACATCAGCTACGGATTGATGATGCAGGAACTGGAACGGGGTGATAGCGGTGTGCGTTCAACCGCATCCGTACAGGGTTCACTGGTGATGTTTCCTATCCTTGCATATGGATCGGAAGCGCAAAAACAGAAATTTTTGCCTAAACTGGCCAGTGGCGAATGGTTGGGCTGTTTTGGATTAACCGAACCCGATCACGGTTCTAACCCGGCGGGTATGACCACAAATTTTCGCGATGCCGGCGACCACGTCGTACTCAATGGCGCGAAAATGTGGATCAGTAATGCGCCCTTTGCGCAGGTTGCCGTGGTATGGGCTAAAGATGATCAGGGGGATATCCGCGGACTGATCGTTGAACGGGGAATGGAAGGATTTACCACTCCGGAAACGCATGGAAAATGGAGCCTGAGAGCAAGTGCCACCGGTGAGTTGGTTTTTGATAATGTAAAAGTTCCGAAAGAGAATATATTTCCTGAAATACGGGGTCTTAAAGGACCACTGAGTTGCCTCACAAAAGCACGCTATGGCATTGCCTGGGGTGTAGTAGGCGCTGCTATGGACTGCTATGATACGGCACTTCGGTACAGCAAAGAGCGCGTACAGTTCGACAGGCCAATCGGCGGGTTTCAGTTGCAACAAAAGAAACTTGCCGAAATGATTACTGAAATCACCAAAGCCCAGTTGCTGAACTGGCGTCTTGGGGTATTGATGAATGAAGGCCGGGCTACGCCACAGCAGGTTTCCATGGCAAAACGTAACAGTTGTGAAATTGGAGCTAACATTGCCCGGGAAGCGCGTCAAATGCTGGGAGGAATGGGTATCACCGGAGAATATCCGGTTATGCGTCATATGATGAACCTTGAAAGTGTAATCACCTATGAGGGTACACATGATGTTCACCTGCTCATAACAGGTATGGATGTTACCGGACTGAATGCATTTAAATAATTCTGTCGTTACGCTTATCAACTTTTTGGCAAATGCGTTTTTTCCTCATCGGATTTATGGGTAGTGGCAAATCACACTGGGGGCAACAGCTTTCCAGGGAGTTCAAAATGCCGTATATTGATCTGGATGAAGCCATTGTGCAGGATATGCAAATGGATATAACGGAAATATTTAGCCGCTTTGGTGAAGAGTATTTTCGAAAAAAGGAAAAGGAACTGCTGGAAAAACTGGTACTGGAGCATCCGTCACTCATCCTTTCCTGTGGTGGAGGTACGCCATGTTTTTTCAATAATATCGAATTCATGAAGGCCTCCGGAACAGTGGTGTGGCTCAACACCCGCGTGGAAGTTTTACTGGAACGACTGATTGAAGGCCGAAAAAACAGGCCTGTACTTAAAGACATCGCAGACGCTGACCTGAAGGATACCATTATCCGAAAACTCAATGAGCGCCGGATGTATTACGATCAGGCTCATATTGTAATTGATAACGAAAGTTCAATAAGTACGGGAAAATTTATTCAAACCATTCTCCATGCATAAAGGTTTTTTAATAACAGGCTGTATTTTGGGTGCCCTGGCAGTAGCTCTCGGAGCTTTTGGCGCACATACCCTTAAACAGATGCTCGGCGCTGAAGCGGCGGCCACATTTGATACGGGCGTGAAATATCATTTTTACCATACCCTGGCGCTCATCTTTACCGCCATCCTCTACGGAAGATTCAGAAGCAAGAATCTTCGGTATGCCGCATACTTGTTTATTGGTGGAATTGTATTTTTCTCGGGCTCCTTATACCTCTTAACACTGCTCAAAGCCACGAACACCGTAGGGTTATCCGGTATCGGTTTTATCACCCCACTTGGAGGCTTGCTGTTCATCGCCGGTTGGCTGGTAATGGCCTGGTCGGTGTATAAAACATCCAATGCTACCTTAAAAGCAATGTAATCCGATAACCATAGTATTGAAATCAAGTCTTCAACGGCAACCACTCACTACCGCTGGCAGATCAGGGCATACGCTGATTCAGGTTACTGAAGAAGATCCTGCGGTTTATCCCCACAGAATACCATTCACGAGATACGCCTGCTAATGCACTTCATCTGAAGTCAGCGGAATCTCTAAAATCAGAATGGTGCCGTTTTCATTTTTGAGTTTGAATGTTCCCTGAATGGATTGCATTCGTTTTCGGATATTACTCAGCCCATTTCCGAATCGACGTAGCGTATCAGGATTTATTCCCACACCATTATCACTGATGCGGATGATAAGTTTGTTGTGATGGGTGAGCAGATCAATCTGTACACGTGAAGCATGAGCGTGTTTCAGAATATTGTTCAGCGCTTCTTTGATGCTTAAAAAGATATTCCTTCTTTTTTCGCCACTCATTTCTACTTCAGGAATTACCGCGATATTCACCGTGCAGCTCACATTGGTTGCATCGAAATATTCAATGGCATAGGCACGTGTATAGGCAGTCAGACTTTCCAGTGTATCATTCGAACTCTTCATGGTCCAGATGATGGTGTTCATTTTATTCAGCAGTTCATTGGCGGAATTGGAAATCTTATCTATCTCCGGCAGCGATATGTCTTTCAGTTTGCTCTTTACAATCTCACTCATTAGCCGGATCGCGGTAACGCCCGATCCCAGTTCATCATGCATATCGGCGCTGATGCGGTTACGCTCCTGTTGCTGCGCGTTCATTACCGCCATTTGCTTTTCAAATTCCTGCCGTTCATTTTCAAGCTTGAACCGCTCCCGTTCTCTTACCTGAAAAATAATATCCCGCCTGTTCTTATACGCCAGTCCGGCGAGGAAAAGCATCAGTTCCAGTACCAGTCCCAGTTCATAATGAAACATGGATCGGTTGAGCAGTGAGCGCGGAAATTCAGGTAATAATTGCAGGCGTGTTGTCATCAGCAGCAGGGAAATGACCGAAAAAAATACCAGTGCAAAATTTCCCGCCGCAATATAATTGATCAGCCTGTCCTTACGCTTGAAACTATAAATGATGAACGTGATGCCAATGATAACGAGCATCATCTTGATCACAAAATTTTCAACTATGTTCAGGATTAGATAACGGTCAGTAAAAAAGTAGATCAGGGAATAAATAAAGAGCAGTATCCATAATCCCCAAACGCTTCCACGAAGAAATTTATCGAGATATGCATATTTGACTGTGGAATTGATGAATTTGCGAACAAATAAAAGGTAGAAGAATACGCCGGTGCACATAATGATCAGGTCGAGGTATTCTTCATAAAAGAAATTAAATGCAGAATGGTGCAGGTTCAGAAATGATTTAAGAAACAGCAGTGTGGCCATGCATAAGGCATAGGCAGAATAATAGAGAAATTCAACACTTTTATTCTGCAGAAATACAGCGAGGGAATAAAAGATCATCAACAATAAAATTCCGCTGGCAATATAGGTCACCATATCCTGCTCCTGTTCCTGTGCTTTGCGCCACCTGTACCAGTGTGGAACGAAATCTTCTTCCACCAGCCGGGGCGACAGCCGGTTACTGTTGGTGCGCAACAGCTGTATTTTTAGGATGATTTCTGCCCGTTCCTGCGCATCCAGCGTTATCGGAGCAACTCCTTTCTTTCGCTGCCATTCATTCCCCGAAACATCCATTTTTGTGTACTTATTGTTGGGATGGTCAAGGTTACGTTTATAGGCTTCAATATCCCGGCTATAATAACCGGGAATAAAGCTCAGCGAACGGACAGTGTCGGCCGGGTTGGATGCGAAGAAGCGTAAGTATATTGCCTGTTCTATAAATTCGCCTGGAATCGTTCCGCCCATCTTCTGATACCGGGAATGGCTGAAAGAAAGTTCGCTGAACCTTTCTGCCGGAAGGTCTTTACTTCCGTTTGCTATAGCGATCTCATCCGTAAATTTATGTGAGAAACGGAGTGAAGCTACATTAACAACAGCTGAATTTCGGGTCGTATCGGGCTGACTGTAACCAATGCCAGGTAAAAAGATCAGGGCAATTGTCAGCAGAAAAATTGCCTGCCGCGAAATAATATTCCGGGTAAGCCGGTAACAGCAGTGGGATGCCCTCATGCAGGTGAGTAAATATGTTAAGCGGTTAGTAGCTGTAATGTACAATTTTTGTTTCAATCGGCCTATCCTCCGCTTCAGTTCAATCATCTGCTTATCTTTGCAGCCATGGCAAACCGTTTGAAAACCAATAAACGTAAAGCTCCCGATCCGGATAAACTGAAACCTGAAAAAGAAGAACAGGTTAAGGTGAAAGACCTTGTTAAAGATGAACGAACCCATAAAATAGCCGGTACTGTATTATTATTGATATGCCTGTTTCTGTTTGTAGCTTTTGCTTCCTACCTGTTCACCTGGAAAGAAGATCAGGATAAAGTATTCAAAGGGATATCCATGCTCTGGCCCGATGAAGAACTGCACACCGAAAATCTGTTAGGTAATCTTGGTGCATATATAGCACACCAGTTTTTTTATTCCGGCTTTGGTATAGCTTCATTTCTTTGCTGCAGTATCTTTTTTATCACCGGCATTAATGCGCTAACGGGCAGGAGAGTTTATTCGGTCTGGAGAAATATCCGCTACCTTATTGCCGGCCTGGTATTTATAAGTGTAACCGCTTCGTTCATTTTTTACGGATCAGCATTTCCCTGGGGCGGTGCTTTCGGCGATATGGTGAGTCAGTGGCTTATCCGCATGCTGGGGCGCTTTGGCGCGGCGGCTGTTCTTGTTGCAGCCGGACTGGCTTATATTATCTGGCGTTTCAATCCAGTATTCAAACTTCCAGCCCGTTCGGTTCCGCAAACCCGTCAGCCTATGCCGAAGGAAGATGTTGAATTGAGCGAATCCGGCGAAGAGGCGCCTTCCCATATCCAGACCAAATCTAATTCCCTGAAAAATGGTCATGGAAGTATGGTTGCTGTACCGCCACAAGATAAACCTGAAATTGAATTTACTTTGATCGAACGGGAAGAAGAGCAGGATGAAGATTCATCATCGAATATTCCAGAAACTACTTTGCCTGAAGAGGATGAACAGGTTGTCATTCCAAAATCATCTGTGCATGTTCGGATGCCTTCCGCTCCGGAACCGCCCGAGCCAGCAGGGGATGATCTGGAATTGGAGATCAATACCACGCCCGCTGAGGAGATAGAAGAAGAAGTTCTCCCGGGTCGCACGCCGGAAATGGCGCCCTACGAACCAACGCTCGACCTGAGCAATTACAAAAATCCTTCACTTGATCTGCTGGAAATCCATGGCAGCGAAAAGATTGTTCAGGATCCGGAAGAACTGGAAGCGAATAAGAACAGGATCATTAATACGCTCAAGAATTATGATATTGAAATCCGGAAGATCAGCGCGACCGTAGGCCCCACCGTAACACTGTATGAAATTGTGCCTGCCGCCGGAGTCAGAATCTCCCGGATCAAAAACCTTGAAGATGATATCGCCTTAAGCCTGGCGGCCCTGGGTATTCGGATCATCGCACCTATCCCCGGAAAGGGAACCATCGGTATTGAAGTTCCTAATGTAAAAAAATCGGTGGTGAGCATGAAGTCGCTGCTTGCCTCCGAAAAATTTCAGTCGAACAGTTTCAGCCTGCCCATTGCTATCGGTAAGAAGATCGACAATGAAAACTTTATCGTTGACCTGGCAACTATGCCGCACTTATTAATGGCAGGAGCAACCGGACAGGGTAAATCGGTTGGTCTGAATGCTATCCTGGTGTCCCTGCTGTATAAAAAACATCCATCACAACTGAAGCTGGTGCTGGTCGACCCTAAAAAGGTGGAATTGAGCCTGTACCGGACTATTGAAAAACATTTCCTCGCCAAATTGCCCGGTGAAGATGAGGCGATCATTACCGATACCCGCAAGGTGATCCATACCCTGAATGCCCTGTGTATTGAAATGGACAACCGCTATGATCTGCTGAAGGAAGGAGGGGCCCGGAATATCCGCGAATACAATGAAAAATTTGTAAAAAGAAGATTAAACCCCGAAAAAGGACATCAGTTTCTGCCCTTCATCGTGCTGGTGATCGATGAGTTCGCCGACCTCATCATGACTGCCGGTAAAGAAGTGGAAATGCCGATTGCCCGGCTGGCACAGCTTGCCCG
>JAEYRC010000332.1 GCA_023409675.1 Bacteroidota bacterium | reverse complement strand
CGGGCATAAGCCGAGAAGCTTTCCATATAGCGCCGCTGCCCTTCATTATAGATCGTATCGAAAGCCAGCGATGATTTGCCACTGCCGCTTAACCCGGTAAAAACGACCAGCTTGTTTTTTGGTATACGCAGATCAATGTTTTTCAGATTATGCTCCCGCGCGCCAAAAACTTCTATATATTCCTGTACTTCACCATCCTGCGTCGCCGGCACAACAGCCGGAACTTCCATCTTTTTTTTCGCCATAAATTTTATTGCATGTAGCTGCAAAATTAGCGGAATACATCCGATCTGAATTTTTTCAAAAGCCGGATGCAGCAGACCCCAAAAATTTGATTTTGGAAAATTGCTCAATCTGCCTATACCTTTGCAACAGTTCTTTTTTAATTCTTATCAAGAAAGGCTGAGGGATATGGCCCTGCGAAGCCTTGACAACCTACCGCGCGCAATGCCGGCAAGGTGCCAACTCCAGCCCAATGGATTAATTGGGACAGATAAGTCAGACTAGCTTTCCGCTAACACCCGCTAAGTTATTCCGGCCTCCTCAGGAGTTGTCATCATGTTACAGGTTCTCAAATCTTCGCCGAACATACCTTCTTAACAATTTATTACAGGGTATATACCCATCAATATTTGGGAAATGAATCAAAAGTCTACTAAATTCGTAGGGAATAATTTTCTTGCTGCAAACCCGCATATTTATGCCTGCCGCTTGCCCGGTGCATACAGTATGTACAGGATGCCTTAGGGCATAGAAACTTATCCGCTCACCTGTACCCGTTTACTTTATCATCAATCATTTTTCAAAAAAACATTATGAGTAATTATCGCTTTGAAACTTTACAGTTGCATGCAGGACAGCAGATTGATCCCACCACAAAATCCAGGGCTGTTCCCATCTACCAGACCACCTCGTATGTATTCAACAATGTAGCACATGCGGCAAATCTGTTCGGATTGAAAGAATTCGGCAACATCTATACCCGCATCATGAACCCCACCACAGATGTTTTTGAACAACGGATAGCCGCGCTGGAAGGCGGTGTTGCCGCACTGGCTACGGCATCGGGGCAGGCTGCACAATTCCTGGCACTGAATAATATTCTGCAGGCCGGAGATAATTTTGTGACCACCCCGTTTTTATATGGCGGTACTTACAACCAGTTTAAAGTGGCCTTTAAGCGGCTGGGAATAGAGGTGCGTTTTGCAGCAGGTGATGATGCGGACAGCTTTGTAAAACATATCGATAAAAACACCAAAGCACTATACCTCGAAACCATTGGTAATCCCCGGTTAAATATTCCGGATTTTGAAAAATTCGCCGCACTCGCGAAAGAATATGACCTTCCCCTGATTGTTGACAATACCTTCGGAACCGGAGGATACACCTTCCGGCCAATTGAACATGGCGCGAATATCGTGGTGGAATCTGCTACCAAATGGATTGGTGGTCATGGTACTACCATTGGCGGTGTTATAGTCGATGGCGGAAACTATAACTGGGGAAATGGCAAATTCCCACAATTCACTGAACCTTCTGAAGGTTATCATGGACTGAAATTCTGGGATATTTTCGGTGAAGGCAACCCCCTTGGTCTGCCCAATATTGCATTTACCATTCGCGCGCGTGTTGAGGGCCTTCGTGATTTCGGCGCTTCGCAAAGTCCGTTTAACGCTTTCCTGCTGCTGCAGGGTCTCGAAACGCTATCACTGCGGGTAGAACGCCATAGCAGCAATGCCCTGCAACTGGCCACCTGGCTGGAAAATCATCCGCAGGTGGAATATGTAGATTATCCCGGTCTCGAATCAAATGCCTATCACAGCCTGGCGAAGAAATACCTTAAAAACGGTTTCGGCGGCATGCTGAATTTCGGTATCAAAGGAGGAAAGGAAAATGCGATCCGATTCATTGATTCCCTGAAGCTGGCCAGTCACCTCGCCAACGTAGGCGATGCAAAAACGCTGGTCATCAATCCGGCTTCTACAACGCACGAACAGTTATCCGCTGCGGAACAGGAAGCTGCGGGTGTGGCCCCGAACCAGATCAGGGTTAGTGTGGGTATTGAACATCTGGAAGATATCAAAGCAGATTTTGAACAGGCCTTTGCACAGATCAATGTCGAAGAATTCGCTTAATCTTAATCATTAAAACCGGCCGGGTATAATTGGCTATAACGGTTATGCCCGGCCGCAACTATATGCAACAGGTATTTCAGCACAAGCAACCTTTTACCCTCGAATCAGGAGTTACCCTGCCAGGATATCATCTTGCCTATACTACATATGGACAGATCAATGAGCAGCGGGATAATATCGTCTGGATCTTTCATGCGCTGACGGCCAACAGCGATCCGGCAGACTGGTGGCCTGGCCTGGTAGGCGATCAGAAACTCTTTGATCCCGAACGCTTTTTTATTATTTGTGTGAATATGCCCGGAAGCTGTTATGGAAGTTCAGGCCCGCTGGATATCCATCCCGATACCGGTAAACCCTGGTTTCATACATTTCCTTTCTTTACCACCAGAGATATGATCAGGGCCTATCAACCGCTGAAAGAATCATTGGGTATCACCAAAATACAGATCGGAATAGGCGGAAGTACAGGCGGGCAGCAATTACTGGAATGGGCAGCCGAAGAACCGGATTTGTTTAATCACATCTTTCCTTTAGCAACAAACGCGCGTCATTCACC
>JAEYRC010000275.1 GCA_023409675.1 Bacteroidota bacterium | reverse complement strand
ACCTCCTCCTCTGCTGCCGCCAAAGCCGCCGCCGCCAAAGCCACCAGGGAAAAAGATGGGGGGAAGACCGCCACGGTAACCCCGCCGGCTCATAAACCCACCGCCACCACCGCCGCCGCCGTTGCTGATGCTGGCAATTATGATGATGATAATGAAGATCAGAAACACTAAACCACCGGCAGGAAATCCTTCTCCATCACCGCGGTTGCGGTAGCCTTCGGGTGCCGTATACTCGCCTGCAGCAGCTTTAATAACCGATTCGGTGGCATTATCAAAACCCTGATAATAATTTTCCGCGCGAAATGCCGGCTGAATATCATTACGGATGATCTGATTAGCGGTAATATCCGGAATAGCCCCTTCCAGGCCATAACCGGTTTCAATTCGGATCTGACGGTCATCTATAGCCGCAATGATAAGTATGCCGTTGTTGGTGGTCTTATTCCCTATCCCCCAGTCACGGAATACTTTCAGCGCATATTCTTCTATAGGCTGATCATTCAGTGTACGAACAGTCAGCACTACAACCTGATTGGAAGTACTGTCGTCATAGGCCACCAACTTGCGTTCGAGCTGATCGACCTCCGCGGCAGACATGACGTTGGCAAGGTCATTAACCAGCCGTGGAGGATTAGGCGGTGGAGGGACCTGCTGAGCGAAAGCGTGCACTCCGCATAAAAGAAGTATCAGAGAAAGTATAGAGAAAAAAAATCTTTTCATTGGTCAGTTTTGCGCAAACTACTCAGTTACCAAAGATGATATCATCGGGCAGTTCATTGCGGTCTACGATATGATCATAGGGAAAATGAAATGCAAGCGCTTCACCAACATCGGTAATAACCTGCATCAGCGCATCAACCATATGATGCTGCCGGAAATGGACACCCATGGCTTCAACTTCCTTTTCCCAGAATTGCTGCCCCACCTTCTCATGGATTCCTTTGTCGGCATATACCGCATACTGATGGTCCTTAATGGCCACATACACCAATACGGCATTGCGGTCCTCGGTGTGATCCATTTTCAGGTTCCAGAACAGTTCGGCTGCACGGTCGAGCGGATCAACATAGCGGCACCTGCTTTCAATAAACATACGGATCTCCCCGCTGGTCCGCATTTCACTGGCCTTGATCGCCTCAACCAGTTGCTTTTGCTCGTGACCCTGGAAAAAATCATTCTTCCGGAATATTGGAAATAGATTCATGCTTATTCGAAGTTAACATCGGGTGCCGACTGGGCTCCGGCTTCAGCGGCAAAACCGGTGCGGCGTTCGAAACCAAACATGCCCGCGAAAATATTGTTGGGAAACTGCCGAACCGTACTGTTGTATTGTTGTACGGCTGTATTGAAGTCATTGCGTGAAACTTTTATCCGGTTCTCTGTTCCTTCAAGTTGTTTCTGAAGATCTTGAAAATTTTGATTTGCCTTCAATTCCGGATAGCGCTCAACGGATACCAGTAAGCGACTCAGCGCTCCGTTTAGTTCACCCTGGGCAGCCTGAAACTGCTGCATATTTTCCGGTGTCAACTGATCGGCGTTGATATTGACCGAAGTGGCTTTCGCGCGCGCTTCGATAACCTGTGTAAGGGTTTCCTGCTCAAAATTGGCGGCGCCTTTTACGGTATTCACCAGATTAGGAATAAGGTCGGCCCGGCGCTGATAATCACTCTGCACATTGTTCCATTTGGCCGTTACATTTTCATCCTGGGTAACCATAGTATTGTATCTGCCGCAGCCACAACCTCCGATTACCAGTATTAAGCCAACGATAACAATTAAAACCAGATAACGTGATTTCATAATTTTTGCTGTTTTATCCTGCTAATGTACTGTTTTTTGTAACGCGATTACCCCTCCTTTCCGATAGCGGCAATTCCCGGCAAATCGCGCCCTTCAAAAAATTCGAGCATGGCTCCACCACCGGTCGACACGTAGCTGACCTTATCGGCCAAACCAAACTGGTTGATCGCCGCAACAGAATCACCACCACCCACCAGCGAGTAAGCACCCTTTCCGGTAGCTTCCGCGATGGCCTCTGCAACAGCCATTGTTCCGTTCCGAAATTTCTCCATTTCAAACACACCCATCGGACCATTCCAAAGTATGGTTTTTGATTGAAGAATGATGTCCCGGAAAGCTTCAATGGCTTTCGGCCCGATATCCAGTCCCATCCAGCCCTGTTCAATCTGGCCATTTATTGCCGGCTGAGTATTCGCATTCGCATCGAACTTATCCGCGGTAACGCTGTCTTCCGGAAGATGAATGGATATTCCTTTTTCTTTCGCTTTTTCCAGCAGTTCTCTTGCCGTATCAAGTTTATCAGCTTCAACCAGCGAGTCGCCGGTTTCTCCACCCGTGGCTTTGAAAAAAGTATAGGCCATTCCACCTCCGATAATGATATGATCGGCGCGCTCCATCAAATTTTCGATAAGCATGATCTTGTCTGAAACCTTAGCTCCGCCAAGTATAGCGGTAAAGGGTTTTTCAGAACTGTTCAGCACTTTTTCTGCGCTGCGGATCTCCGCATCCATCAGTTTTCCAAACATTTTTTTATCGCCCGGGAAGAACTCCGCGATAATAGCTGTAGACGCATGCGCCCGGTGTGCAGTACCAAAAGCATCATTAATATAGATGTCTCCCAGTTTGGAAAGCTTCTCAGCAAAAGCACGGTCACCCTTTTCTTCTTCCTTATAAAACCGGAGGTTCTCGAGCAGCAACACCTCACCGGACTTGAGGGCTTCGGCTTTACGCAGCGCCTCTTCACCGATACAGTCAGCAGCAAAATCTACCGGAACACCCAGCAGTTTTTCCAGGTGACCGACGATATGCTTCAGGGAATATTTTTCAGTCGGACCGTCTTTCGGCCGGCCCAGGTGCGACATCAGAATAACGCTTCCGCCATCTTCCAGAACTTTTTTGATGGTTGGAACCGCTGCACGGATCCGGTTATCATCGCCGATGCTGAAATCATCATTGAGGGGAACATTGAAGTCAACCCGGATAAGGGCCTTTTTATCGCTAAAACGGGTTTGATCAAACCTGCTCATATTTTAAATTTAGTAGAGTTAACAATCACCAATTCATTGGCCGGCATCGCATGGATTTTTCCTGCAATATGCATCAGCCAAAAAAAAAGCGGACCAGCCGCTTTTTCTATTGCTTATTTATTGATCAGGCCGGCGAAGTATTTCACGGTACGTACCAGCTGGCTGACATAACTCATTTCATTATCGTACCAGCTAACGGTTTTCACCAGTTGACGATCGCCTGCATCCATTATTTTTGTTTGAGTGGCATCAAACAGTGATCCAAAGTGAATGCCAACGATATCGCTGCTCACGATCTCGTCTTCAGTATACCCAAAGCTCTCATTACTTGCGGCTTTCATAGCGGCGTTCACCTCATCGGCACTAACTTTTTTACTCAGAATGGTGGTCAGTTCGGTTAATGAACCTGTCAGTACAGGAACCCGCTGCGCATTACCATCAAGCTTTCCTTTCAGGTTGGGCAATACCAGGCCAATCGCTTTGGCAGCACCTGTCGTATTTGGAACAATGTTCTGAGCAGCAGCCCGGGCCCGGCGAAGATCACCTTTGGCATGCGGAGCATCCTGCGTATTCTGATCATTGGTATAGGCGTGAATGGTGGTCATGATACCGCCGACAATTCCGAAAGAATCATCCAGCACCTGTGCCATAGGCGCAAGGCAGTTGGTGGTGCAGGAAGCGCAACTGATAATGGTTTCACTTCCATCCAGAATATCATGGTTCACATTAAATACGATGGTTTTCAGATCACCTGTTGCCGGCGCAGAAATCACCACGCGTTTGGCACCTGCTGTAATATGAGCGGAGGCTTTATCCTTATCGGCAAAGAAACCGGTACACTCCAGAACCACATCCACATCATGATCTTTCCAGGGAATTTCCGCGGGATTTTTCTGCGCGTAAATCACTACCTCATCACCATTGACGGAAATGGATTTCTCCGCGGCGGTTACTTCAGCATCAAAACGCCCCTGGGCGCTATCGTATTTTAATAAATGGGCAAGAACCTTCGGGCTGGTAAGATCATTCACGGCTACCACATCAATTCCTTCCATATTGTAGATCTGGCGATACACCAGTCTGCCTATCCGTCCAAAACCGTTAATAGCAACTTTTACTGTGCTCATAGCTAAAAATTTAAATTGAATTTTGAGGTAGCGAATTTACGGTTTTGATCGCTTTAAGCCCTAATTTTTTGACAGTCAATTTGAAGAGACTTGATTTAGGTAGCTCATCAGCAACATTTAAAACAAAGAAGGAAAAAATTTTGGATGGAAAATATCAACCTGTTATCTTTGCCCTCCCAAAAAGGAAGCCGCGTTGGTCAATCGGTTAAGACGCATCCCTTTCACGGATGAATGAGGGGTTCGATTCCCCTACGCGGTACAAACAGCCCCTGCATATGCAGGGGTTTTTTTATGCTCATCTGGCACCAACCATGAAAATTCCGACCAAGACTTTTTTTAGTTCCGGACAAGCGGCATTTTATTTCAGTCGCGATCATGGAACACTCTATTATGCTGATGGATCTACCCGGGCGGAAGGTCCGCTGTACAATGGTAAGCCAGAGGGTGAATGGCTGTTTTATGATAAGAAGGGCCGTTTAACCCAGACAGGCTTTTTCAGGGAAGGACGGCGCCATGGTTTGTGGACCAAATTCGACTCGAAGGGAAATATCAGCCGGAAAACATTCCTTAACGGGCGACTGCTCTAAGTTCTATTTAGCGGATAACCAGTCGTTCGACCTGCCGGCTTCCATCCTCAAATTGAATGTGCAGCAGGTAGATTCCTGAAGCCAGGTGAAGAACGGAGAGATTTGTGGTAGCCGTTAGTCCGCCTGATGAGAATTTCTGCCGCATACCCGAAACATCATAAAGACTTACCCCCCGGATCGTTTCCCGGCCGGGATGTATCCTGACCAACCTGCTCCCGGGATCATATAAAATATTCACCCGTTGCTGTTTGCCCTGCACCCGAATTTCACCGGAATAGCTAAAACTTCCGTCATGGTCGGTCATCTTCAATCTGTAAATAAAAGAACCGCCACCTGCGGATTGGTCTGTCCAGGTATATTCCTGCCGCAAGCGGCTGTTGCCAAGGGCTTGCACACGTCCGATTTCCCTGAATGTACCCGATGCCGCCGGCCGGCGCTCGATGCTGAAATATGCCGTATTGACTTCTTCCTGTGTTACCCAGGTTAAAAATGTTCCGTTTACACCCGTGCGGCCATTGAATTCCGTCAGGGTTACCGGCAGGGAAGCCATAGTGCCAAATACTTCCACTTCAAATAAGGAGTAGCCATATGAAGTAGCTCTTCTGGTTCCGTAAATGCGAATAAAGCGGGCATTGCCCTGAACCTGAAGGCGATTGAGCCTGGAAGCATTGTCGGTAAAACGCAAAACGGTTTGCCATTCCTGGCCATCTGCAGAAAAGTGCAGTTCAAAATCCCGGGCATAGGCATCTTCCCAGTACAGGCTTACACTGCAGACCGCATATACATTTTGAAGGTCAATTTCCAGGAATTGAGGATCCTCGAAGGCGCTCTCCCATCGGGTATTCAAATCACCATCCACCGCATTACCGATAGCATGCGTAGGATTTCCCACCGATGAGGCGCTAACCGGTTTATTCAGGGCCTGGTTGGGAGTAGTAGTACAGTTTTCCGCTTGTAGGCCATATACTTCAAACTCATAAATAGAATACCCATACACCGTAGTTCGGGATGAACCGGTCAACCGGATATAACGCGCCGAAGCATTGAGCGGGATAACGTTAATATACTGCTGATTGCCGGCTATGGCGGCTGCATTGGTCCAGCTTACTGAATCTGCCGAAATATCAATGCTGAACGCGGCCGCTGAAGCGTTTTCCCAGCGAATTACTGCTTCGCAGAGGCTTTGCACCCGCCCCAGATCAATTAGTATCCACTGCGGATCGGAAAACTGGCTTTCCCAGCGGGTATCCAAGTTACCATCGGTAGCATAACCACCCAGGCTGCCACCCTGATTGCTGGAAACCGTGGTCGGCTGACCAATAGCCAGGTTAATGCATTCCTGGCCATAAGAATAGTAAGGGTTGAGGAACAGAGCGAACAGTACCGGAAGAGCGGAGATCAGCAAACGCATGGAAAGTATTTCAGAATTTCGGCAAATATAAGGGTAAGCCTTTATTCCCAACTTTCCCCAACCGCGGCAAATAACAGCAAAATTTTACCCATTCTCTGCCATAATTGTGGAAGATTATAATGAATTATATAAACATAAATACGCGATTTAAATTCGACTGAACAATATATTTCATGGAATTAGACTTAAGCGTAAAATGATAACTAATTAATTATCAGTCATAATAACACGTAAAATATTTCAACCGAGGCTCTATCACCTTGATTTTCGAGTAAAACTTTAAAGAATTCCAGGGAACTTAAGGCATGAATTTTGTTTAGGTTTATAGTAAATTATTTAAACAAACTATTAAAGCTACTTTTTATGAAACAACAGAATTTATCTTATGGGAAAAGGGCGATAGCCGTCCTGAGCATGAC
>JAEYRC010000265.1 GCA_023409675.1 Bacteroidota bacterium | reverse complement strand
GTATGTATATACCGGTAAATCGGTTATGCTAAACAACCGGCGCTATGCCCTGGAATGCCTCATACCATTGCAATGGCAATATTTCGTTGAAATAGAAAACCTCAAAAAAGAATTTGTTTCTTTTCCCGAAGCAGGCGACCGGGTGGAAATTGTTTTTACCCCCACCGATCTTCCGGTGAAAAGCAGCTTTGGGAATACACTCTTTTACCTGCAAAAAAAAACAGGTGTTGAAACAGAAAACAGTAAGCTTGCGCTCTTCTTTATTTTCACCGGATTGTTTTTCCTGGTTATTTACCTGCACCGTGTAGCGCTCTATCTTTCAGCGCGCATTAACTTATGGACAGGGCTCGGATTCCTGATCGGGCTGATCTTTTTATTGCGACTGATCACCTATGCCTTTCCAAACATCCTTAAACTGCATCAGTTCTATCTCTTCAACCCGATGATCTATGGCTCGGGAGTGGTATTGTCTTCACTTGGCGACCTGATGATCAATGCGCTGTTGCTTTGCTGGATCATTTATTTCATCAACCGAAGAATTCCACGCTACAGTTTCAGGCCGCTGAAGCATGTATGGCAAAACCTGCTGATTATTTCCGCCAGCCTGATCGTTCTGGTGCTGGCTACCTTCTCCTTTACAAGAATTGTTCAGAGCCTTATTACCGATGGCCAGATATCATTCAATGTCATCAATTTCTTCAACCTATACCCCTATAGTTTCATCGGTTTTTTTATTCTGGCTATCCTGGCGCTTTGCTTTTTTATGCTGGCACAGATTATCCTGAACATCAGCAGTCGGCTGAATAATGGTCCGTGGTTGCTTATTCCGCTGATAACCGGCGCGGCCGGACTGGTTATCCTGACTTTTACACGGAACAACAGTTTTATTGAACTGAATATTTATGCACTTGGATGGCTGCTGCTGTTTATCTGGCTGATGCAGCAAAAAGTGCTGGCCGGGTTGAACTACCGGTTAAAGATATCCGAAGTGCTATTCTGGCTTTTTCTGTTTTCATTCTCTATTGCGGCACTGATCATTTTTGAAAACCGTAAAATTGAATATGAACAGCGCCTGCGTTTTGCCGAGCGCCTCTACCAGATGTCGGATCCATCGAGTGAACGCCTGCTGAGTATTTCGCTGACTTATCTCGACCAGGATTTTCTCTCACCCAATTTTGAACGCTTCCGCAATCCTGAAGAGAACCGGGTGCTGAAAGACAGCATCATCAATAAAAATTTCAGTCCATACCTGAACAAGTACGATACCCGCATTTACACCTTTGATGAAATCACTCAGCCGCTGTTCAATGATGACCCGGTGTCTTTCGATACGCTGAATACAATTTTTAGGATACAGGGTAAGCCCACCAGTATAGGTGGACTTAAATATTTTGAAAAATCGTTTGATAAGTTCGCCTATATATTTCACCAGGAAGTGTTTGATTCATCCAATAGTCGCATCGGACACTTTTTTGTGCTTGCGGATCCCAAACGCTATAAGAGTGATGCATTGATTCCGGAACTGTTCAAACAGAATAAACAGCAGGTTCCCGAATATTCGCCGGTTTATTCCTATGCGATCTATAATGATTTTGAATTGATCGATCATTATAATGACTATCCGTTTCCGACACACCTCGATCCGGAGCAATTGCAGCGTGGAGAGTTCAGTACTGTAAGAAACAATGATTTCGAAGAACTCTGGTACCGGCCTGCCCGCGATAAAGTGGTTATGGTAGCCAAAAAGGATAATTCATTCCTGGAGGCGATCACCCTGTTTGCCTATTTATTCAGTACTTTCCTGATCCTGATGTCGTTGTACCAGCTAACGGGCCTGCTTATACGAACCAACGGAAACCCGCGACGGCTCCGGGAAGCGCTGCAGATCTCAATTCGTTCACAGATCCACAGCACGATCATTATGGTCAGCCTGTTGTCGTTCCTGGTTATCGGGGTGGCAACAATCCTGTTCTTCATAAACCGTTACGACCGCAACAACCAGGAAAGGCTGAGCAGCGCTATTCAGATTATGGTCAATGAGGTGGAAAGTGAGCTCATGTTCGATTATCCTTACGATGATGTCTTCTCAAAACTTGACGTGGTTTCCACCGATCGCCTGGAGCGGATCCTGGAAGATATTTCTCAGATACATGGCACCGATGTTAACCTGTACGATACGTCAGGGCAGTTAAGGGCTTCATCGAACCCGCTGGTGTATAATAAAGGGGTATTGAGTGACCGCATGAACCCGGAAGCATTTTACCAGCTTAAAATGAAAAAGGTTATTCAGTACACCAGTGAAGAACAGATGGGTAAGGTGAATTACTTTAGTATATATTGCCCCGTGCGCGATGAGGGGGGCGGAGCATATGGATACCTGAATATTCCTTTTTTCAGTACGCAGACTGAGCTGAAACAGGAAATCTCCAACTTCCTGGTAACGATCATCAACCTGAATGCGTTCATATTTCTCGTTTCGGGGGCTATCGCCTTCTTCATTACCAACCGGATCACCCGTTCATTTACCATTATCGGGCAGAAAATGCGGGATATCAACCTTCAGAAGATCAACCAGGAAATTCAATGGAACCGTAATGATGAGATCGGGGAGTTGGTGAAGGAATATAATAAGATGGTGCATCAGCTCGATAAAGGCGCCGAGGCAATGGCTAAATCGGAGCGGGAGGGCGCCTGGCGGCAGATGGCGCGGCAGGTAGCGCATGAGATCAAGAATCCGCTCACCCCAATGAAACTGAGCATTCAATACCTTCAAAAAGCCATCGACAACAATTCGCCGAATGTGAAGGAGATGACGGCGAATGTAGCCCGAACGCTGATTGAACAGATCGATCACCTTTCCAAAATTGCTTCAGACTTTTCACAGTTTGCCAATATTGGCAATCCGCGTAATGAAGTTTTTGATCTGCATGATGTATTGTACTCACTGACATCCTTATACGAATCGACGGAAAACCTGGTATTTAACTGGCAGCCGGTACCTCAGCGGGTAATGTTGTTTTCCGATAAAACACAATTGAACCGGCTTTTCACCAACCTGTTTCAGAATGCCATCGATGCGGCCGACCACCAGGATGAGCGTAAGATCGAAGTGCGTGAAACCCTGAATGGTGAATATATCACGATCAGCATCACCGATAATGGAGTTGGTATACCGCTGGCCATGCAGGATAAGATCTTCACACCGAATTTCACGACCAAATCTTCCGGTACTGGCCTCGGCCTGGCGATGAGTAAAAGCATTGCGGAACAGGCGCATGGAGATATCTGGTTTGAAACGCGGGAAGGCAGCGGCACTACCTTCTTTGTCAAACTGCCGATAATGCGGTCTTCTTCGAATTAGCGTTTAGAAATGCTTCCAGTTCACTTCGGGTATAACTGCTAAGGTTATGTTGAGGCTGAACATTTCCTTTTCGGGCCATATACACGCCGTATTGAACATAATCAAACTCATCAATATCATGAGCATCGGGGTTGATGGAAAGCATTACGCCTTTCTCCAGCGCATAAGCTAAAAATTCCCAGTCGATATCCAGCCTGCGGGGATTGGCATTGATTTCAATTGCTACCTTATGTCGGGCACAGGCATCAATAATAGCATGATGATCCACCGGATAACCGGGTCGGCTCAAGAGTAAACGGCCCGTCATGTGCCCGAGAATAGTGGTACATGGATGTTCAATAGCTTTTAGCAGGCGCGTCATAGCTTTTTCAACGGGCATTTTGAGGTTGGAATGAACCGATGCGATCACCAGATCAAAAGTTTGGAGAATGTTATCGGGGTAATCAAGAGATCCATCATAAAGGATATCCGATTCAATACTCTTGAATATCCGGAATGGCGCGAGTTGTTGGTTCAGCCTGTCGATTTCTTCATGCTGTTGTAAGATCCTGTCTTCCTGCAAGCCATTGGCATAGAAAGCCGATTTACTGTGATCACTGATCACCAGGTATTCCAGTCCGCGGTCGATACAGGCTTTAGCCATTTTTTCAATGCTGCAGGACCCGTCGCTCCAGGTACTGTGACTGTGAATTATCCCGCGGATATCCGCGACCTGCATGGGTTCGGGAAAGGATTGTTTCCGGGCGAATTCAATCACCTTCGGATCTTCGCGCAATTCGGTAGGGATAGGATGCAGTCCAGCCTTGCGGAAGATCGCTTCTTCCGAAATATACTCATCCTGTGCATCTTTTTGCAGGTTTTCAAAAGCCTGGAGAAACTCAGGGCTGCAACTGGTTTCAAAAAGGCGTGCATAAAAAAGTTCTGGTCGAACACAAAAGAAACGCACGAGGATCTTTTCAGCGCTGTTCAGGGTAATGTATTCAGCGCCGGATTCCTGAATTTCAAAACCATAGGCGGCCAGGAAACCAGCGATACTGTCGGGCGAAGCGGTACTCACCCATTCCAGGGTTTCAATCACCGGTAATTTTCGTCTAAAGCTTCCCGTTAGTTCAAACAGTTGTTGGGGAAAAGCGTCGGTAAGTTTCTGTTGAATATCGAGTGTAAAGGCTTCTATTTCGGCATACAGTCTGCTGCCCTTGCTTTTCATTATAAACCGGATAGCTTCTTCGACACTTTGTTGTGTTTTTTCTCCAAAGCCTTTAAAGCGTGCCAGGCGGTTTTCGGTACAGGCATGTAGCAATTCTCCTGGGGTTTCAATTTCCATTTCCTTCCAGATGGTATGGATCTTTTTGGGACCCAGTCCTTTCACCTGCATCATTTCCAGGATACCCTGCGGAGTTTTCAGGATATATTCTTCCAGTAGCGGAAGATGTCCATGGTCGAGAATTTCTATGATCTTTTTTGCAAGAGAGTCTCCAATGCCTTTAAGGCCTGCGAGTTCATTGCGGGGAACAGCATTCAGTTCAACAGGAAGCTTTTCAATATTAAAAGCGGCTATGCTGTATGACTTTGATTTGAATGCATTTTCCGCATGGATATCCATCAGTTTTGACAGCATTGAAAACTGGCGGGCAATCTGGTAATTCTCCATAGATCAAAGATAGCAAGGGATTAGAACTGTTCTATAAACAAAAAAAATCCCGCGTGAAGCGGGATCTTTTGATAATATAAAGCGGTGATTAGCTGCTTTTTTTTCTACCTGCTTTTTTAGGAGCAGATTTTTTAACCGCAGATTTTTTAGTAGCGGTTTTTTTAGTAGCCGATTTTTTAGTGGCTGTTTTTTTGGTAGCGGCTTTTTTAGTAGCGGCTTTTTTGGTGGCTGCTTTTTTAGTAGCGGCTTTCTTGGTAGCTGCTTTTTTGGTAGCGGCTTTCTTAGGCGCCGACTTTTTGGTAGCAGCTTTTTTCACAGCTTTTTTAGCTGCTTTTTTCTTTGTTGCCATGATTGTGAATTTTAATGGTTAGTAAAAAACAAAAAATTTTCAATGGTAAAAATATAAACAAATTTTTTACCATCAAAAATTTTTTTCACAATATGTGCAAAACTAATGACTTATGAAAGCTGTCGAAACGAACGGTTAAATTGAAGCTACGTTAACGATCGTTTTTGAATCACGGGTTTTTTTAAATTCAACAACACCATCAGTTAATGCGAAGAGAGTAAAGTCTCTACCCAGGCCAACATTCTTACCAGGATGGTATTGTGTACCACGCTGACGAACGATAATGTTTCCGGAAACCGCAGGCTGACCTCCGTAGATTTTTACACCAAGGCGTTTGCTTTGTGAATCGCGACCATTCTTTACGCTACCTTCACCTTTTTTATGTGCCATACAACTAAGAATTAAAATTTAATAAACTTGCTTACTGTTACTAAACATCATTTGATCAGGCGATATCGCTGATACGGATTTTAGTATAGTGGGTACGGTGACCATGCTTTTTACGGAATCCTTTTCTTCTTTTCATTTTGAAAGCAATAACCTTATCGCCCTGAACCTGATCAAGGATCTCAGCTTTAACGATTGCCTTCAACGCACTTCCAACATTAACCTTACCATCGGCACCGGTTAACAGTACATCTGAAAATTCAAGGGCATCACCCGAGTTTCCACCCACACGCGGAACGTATAAGGTTTGATCCTTCTGAACCCTGAATTGCTGACCGGCTATTTTTACTACTGCGAACATAATTTCCAAAATTAGGAGTGCAAAGGTAGGGAATATTTGGGAATAGAAAACAAAAAATCAACAAAATAAATCCACCCCGATTTTCTGCTGCCGGGCTGTAAATTTCGGTAAATCCAGGTACAAATCCTGCGAACTCCGGGTATAAAATGGGTAGGGTGTGTAAAATTCAGGTTGTCGGCTCCAAATTCGAAGCTTGTGGACTCCTGTGAACAGTTGCCTGTAAAAATTTGGGTGAAAAATACCGACCCTCGCTAATTCATAATTGATTCGTAGGTTTGTCGGCAAGGATATTAGGAACTATGAAAATAAACTCCATTCTGGCCAAGCCATTTGCCAGTTTTGTCTGTAAGGGAATTAAGAAGGGAATGCATACCGCGGTGGATGACCAGGCAAAAATTTTCCGGGAACTGATAAAAACCGCCCGAATCACAGAATTTGGTCGGGAACATCGTTTTGAATCAATAAATACCCACCAGGAATATCGCCAGGCGGTACCGATCCGTGAGTACGAACAGTTCAAACCCTGGATCGAACGAATCAAGGAAGGGAAGCACAATATATTATGGAAGGGACTTCCGCTGTATTTCGCCAAAACCTCTGGTACCACCAGCGGGGTGAAGTATATTCCGATATCGAAAGATTCCATTTCTAACCACCTCAATTCAGCCCGTAACGCCCTGTTGTGCTATATTGCCGAAACCGGCAACCTGAAATTCACCGATGGCAAAATGATCTTTCTTTCGGGGTCACCGGTACTGGAACGGATCGGCGGCATACCCACCGGAAGGCTGAGCGGTATTGTGAACCATCATATTCCCCGTTACCTGCGCCGCAACCAGTTGCCAACCTACGAAACCAATTGTATAGAAGACTGGGAAACCAAGCTCGACCGTATTGTTGCGGAAACCATCGACCAGAATA
>JAEYRC010000172.1 GCA_023409675.1 Bacteroidota bacterium | reverse complement strand
TGCTGACCGAAATAATTGATGCGGTAAAAGATCGTAATGATATTGTGCTCTGTCTCTGGTCATCCCATCCATTGCCTATGGCAGCGGTAAGAAGAGCGATGATGGAACTGATGAATTTCGAGATCAGTTGCCCGGTGATCCTGGCGGTTGAAAGCCATGCTGCCACTATCGATGAACAGCTCATTACCTTCTCGGCTGAGGCCGGTGCTTTGCTGATCGATGGTATGGGTGATGGCATCTGGCTAATGAATGATCCGTCAAAAATTGTAAATGCACGGGTCAGCGGAAGAACATATCTCGAAACCCGCAACAACCACCAGTTTCTGAACAACACCGCCTTCTCCATTTTGCAGGCGGCACGAACCCGAATCTCCAAAACCGAATATATTTCCTGTCCTTCCTGCGGAAGAACGTTGTTCGACCTGCAGGAAACAACAGCCCGCATTCGAGCGGTAACCAGTCACCTTAAGGGGGTTAAGATCGCGATCATGGGCTGTATCGTAAACGGGCCAGGTGAAATGGCTGATGCCGATTTCGGCTATGTCGGCAGCGGACCCGGCAAGGTAACGCTCTATAAAGGAAAAGAGGTAGTGGAAAAATCAGTCAGCAGCGATGTGGCGGTAGAACGTTTATTACAGTTGTTGCGTGATAACGGATATGAATAACCTAATTTAGGAAAGCTGTATTTCATCCGCGCCTTTTACCCACGGTTAAAACCGTGGGCTATTGAAATACAGTTGTATTTAAATCCGCGCCCATCTGCGCAAAATCTGCGAAAATCTGCGGGAACTGTATTTGTATTTCATCTGCGAATATCTGCCCAAAATCTGCGCGATCTGCGGGAAATGTATTCCCCATCTGCAGGAAATGTATTTCAGGAAATGTATTACCTAACCTCCAACCGCAACCGAAAATCTATCTTTCCCTTCAACCGAATCAATCCCATGTGGTTATTAAAACAATCCGGTGCACCACTTAACGGTTCAATCGCAATACTCTTCCGGTCATCAGGAATATACACCTGCAGATAAGGATATCCCGACAGGGCAAACAACTGCAGTTTTGTACCCGTAGCCGGGTTCAGTAAAATACAGTCGGGCTGATGATCCTTGCCTTCATCAAGAATAAAACAATTATCCAGGCGGATGCCCTGCAGCGAAATGCCCGTTTTAAACCGCGCATCTTCCAAAATCTTTCCGGAAGGTATCAGCTTATCGGTAAATTCCAGTACGCGGGTGGAATTGAATTGAAGTTGCCAGTCGTCTGCATTCCCTCCCAACGTAAAATAGGGATGCCAGCCATCTGCAATAGGAATAGGCCCATTTTCGTGGCTCTCGATCGTGGTCTGAATGTCGAGCCGGTTATCGGGGCACAGTGTATATCGAACAATACAGGTATACGAAAAGGGATAGCCACGGTCGCGGCCGCGATAGGTATGCTGAAGGGTTAGACAGGCATTGTTTTCCGTAACAAAGGCTTCTGTTTCTTCAAAAGGCTGATCCGACAACAGGCCATGAATGGCGGAGCCATCTTTGAACAAGTTATCGAAGTGATACTCCTGGTCATCGAACCTGTATCGTCCTTCAGCGGTACGGCATACAAAAGGGGAAAGTTTTGCACTTTTATAGGACAGGTGTTGTTGCTGCTCCAGTTCGGCTTCGCTGGCATAGCTGTCAATTACATTCAATCGGTTATCAGCAACCGAAATACTGAAATGGTGGAGCATAGCACCATGTTGGGGGTCTATCCCTACACGGGTTCCATTCCGGTGATCTGCCAGGTAAATCATTGCCGATCCGTTTTCTTCAATCCGTTCGATTCCAAAATGCATAGAATGATTTTTTAAAAGCCTGAATAAAAGTTTTTCCCCTGAAGGGTATTCAATAATTTTAAAGTTAAATCATTCATGCGCATGACCGAAGCAATCCGCGAAGTGTTTGTTGGGAAATTCAATACCGAGCCCCTGTTGATCCTGTCACCCGGACGAATAAACCTGATTGGAGAACATACTGATTATAACGAAGGCTTTGTATTGCCTGCCGCTATTGATAAATACATTTGTATTGCCATGGCCATTTCGGATACGGCAGAGAGTACCGTATATTCGGCCGATTTCAATGAAACGTATTCGTTTCAGATCAATACAGATGAAAAACCTCAGGGCTGGAAAGCTTATGTAAAAGGAATGCTTCATTTTATAGCGCAGGAAAGCGGATTGTTGGAAAAGGGCATCCTGGCCGTATTTTCGGGGAACATACCGGTCGGCGGGGGCATGAGTTCCAGTGCGGCACTTTGCTCCGGAATCGGCATAGGCGTTAGCCACCTGTTCAACCTGAACCTCAGCAGGCTCGAACTCGCCCTTATGGGTCAGCAGACCGAACACCATTTTGCCGGGGTGAAATGCGGTATCATGGATCAGTTCGCTGTTTTGCACGGCAAAAAGGATCAACTCATAAAACTCGATTGCCGTGACCTTTCCTATGAGTATATTCCGTTCAATTTTCCGGATTACCGTATTGTAATGGTAAATACCATGATGAGCCATGCCCTGGCAGAAACAGAATATAACCAGCGCCGTCAGCAATGCGAAGACGGGGTAGCGATGCTAAAACATCATTATCCCGGCATTATGGCGCTGCGCGATGTGCAGCCTGAAATGCTACGGGAACAGCGGCACAGCCTCCCGGATATCATCTACCGGCGATGCAAATACGTTGTTGAAGAAAAAGAGCGGCTGCTGCAGGGTGTTGAACACCTTAAGCATGGTCATGCGGATAATTTTGGTGAGCTGATGTATCAGACACATGATGGTCTGAGCCGCGACTATGCGGTTAGTTGTCCGGAACTGGATTTTTTGGTGGACGCGGCGCGGCGAATGAAGGTCACCGGTAGCAGGATGATGGGCGGTGGTTTTGGAGGCTGTACCCTTAATCTGGTGGCTGCAGATCAAACGGATCATTTTATTGAAACCATCAGTGGTGAATACAGGGAGAAGTTCAGCCGCAATCCTGAAGTGTACCAGGTGACTATTGGTGAAGGAACGCAGGTGGTTAATGCGGGGTAGATACAGATAGCAGCTTTTCTATCAAAAGCCTTTCTATTAACAGCCTTTCCCGCAGATTTCACAGATTTTGAGCAGATGGGCGCAGATTTAAATACAAATGTATTTCAACAGCCCACAGTTTTAACCGTGGGTAAAAGGCACAGAGGAACAGCCGTTCCCGCAGATTTACACAGATTTTCCGCAGATCACCGCAGATTGAACAGCCGTTCGCGCGGATAAAATACAAATGTATTTCAACAGCCCATGGTTTTAACCATGGGTTAGGCGCAGATTTTAATACAACTGTATTTCAACAGCCCACGGTTTTAACCGTGGGTATAGGAGCGGCACTAATAAAGACACGTGCACGAAAACGATAGCAACTCAGCTTATTTCGGTAAGACCACTCAGAAACAATATTTTTGCATGGAATAAATATTACGCATGCAAACAGATTTCCTCGTTATCGGATCAGGTATTGCCGGGCTGACTTTCGCCCTGAAGACCGTAAGACTCTGCCCCGATAAAAAAGTGCTGATCCTGACCAAGGCACAGGCCGATGAAACCAATACGAAATACGCGCAGGGTGGCGTAGCCGCGGTGATGAACGAGGAGACCGACAGTTTCGAAAAACATATCGAAGATACCCTCATCGCCGGTGACGGATTGTGCAATGAAAAGGTGGTGGAGATTGTGGTGAAGGAAGGGGTGGACAGGATACAGGAACTCATCGACTGGGGTACCCGCTTCGATAAGGAATCTGATGGAGATTATAAACTCGGAAAAGAAGGAGGCCACAGCGAGTTCCGGATCCTTCACCATAAAGACGTAACCGGCCGCGAAATGGAACGGGCCTTGCTGGAAGAAATTGAAGCTCATCCAAACATCACCCTGATCAAACACTGCTTTGTCGTAGACCTGATCACCCAGCACCATATGGGGTACCTCATAACAAAATCAACTCCCGATATCGAATGTTATGGCGTATATGTACTGAACCTCAACAGCAGCCGGATTGAAAAGATCCTCGCCGGGGTGACCCTGCTCGCCACCGGTGGCAACGGGTCGGTATACCGCACTACCACCAATCCTTATATCGCTACCGGTGATGGTGTGGCTATGGTGTACCGGGCAAAAGGACGAATTGAAAATATGGAATTCATCCAGTTTCATCCAACGGCATTGTATGAACCCGGCCTGCGCGGTCAGGCTTTCCTGATCACCGAAGCGGTGCGGGGCGATGGCGGCATCTTACGTAATATGCATGGTGAAGCATTTATGCAACGCTACGATAAGCGGGCCGACCTGGCACCGCGCGATATCGTGGCCCGTGCTATCGACAGTGAAATGAAAAAAACCGGTACCGAACATGTTTATCTCGATGTCAGGCATATTCCATTGGAAAAGTTCACCGAACATTTTCCGAATATTTATGAAAAATGCCTGGCTTCGGGTATTGATGTCAGTAAGCAGATGATTCCGGTTTCTCCGGCTGCGCATTACAGTTGCGGCGGCATAAAAACCGATGCCTGGGGCAGAACTTCCATCGGCAACCTCTATGCCTGCGGCGAATGTGCCAGTACCGGCTTGCATGGCGCGAATCGACTGGCCAGCAATTCGTTGCTGGAAGCCATGGTTTTTTCACACCGCAGCGCGATGGATGCCGCCCGGGCGATACGCAATGGGGTACGGCAACCCGATATTCCTGACTGGAATGCAGCGGGAACAGTAGATCCTAAAGAAATGATCCTTATAACTCAGAGTTTGAAAGAACTCCAGTTGCTGATGAGTGATTATGTAGGTATAGTGCGTACCAATGAGCGGCTCGACCGCGCGCTTAAGCGCCTCGATTTGTTGTGGGTAGAAACGGAAACCCTCTATAGCCGTACGACGTTGTCGCCACAACTCGGTGAACTGCGCAACATGATCACCACAGCTTACCTGATAGTAAAATGTGCTTCTCTTCGAAAAGAAAGCCGGGGACTGCATTTCAATACCGATCATCCTGACAAGTCGGAACTGGTGCAAAATATTGTACTTTAATT
>JAEYRC010000356.1 GCA_023409675.1 Bacteroidota bacterium | reverse complement strand
CCGGAAAAATCCGGTCATCACTTCATCCGCAATCGTTATAATTTCCTTTTGCCGGCATTGTTGCAGCAGCAGTTCCAGCCCTTCCGGTTCGTACATGATCATACCTCCGGCTCCCTGCACCAGGGGTTCATAGATCAGGCAGGCTACTGTATCCCAGTCTATATCATTGGGGTAGGGATGTGAAGGCGTGGGTGGATCGATAAAGCGTACATCAAAGAGTTTGTCCTGGAACGCATAGGTAAAAACCCCGCGTTCACTCATGCTCATGGCGCCAAACGTATCACCATGATAGGCATTACGCAATGCCAATATGGTTTTCCGGTGCCGGATATCCTGATTCGACCAGAACTGCAGCGCCATTTTGAGGGCTACTTCCGTAGCGGTTGAGCCGTTGTCGGAATAGAAAATTTTAGAAAATTCTGACGGTAAACGATTCAGTAATGCTTCGGCCAGGCTGATGGCCGGCTCATGGGTGAATCCGGCAAAGATCACCTGTTCCAGCAGAGCAGCCTGTTGGCTTATCCTGCTGTTGATAAAAGGATGCGCATGACCATGAAGTGTAACCCACCAGCTGCTGATCGCATCAATATATTTTTTACCGTTAAAATCAACTAAATGCACTCCATCCCCTTTTTGAATGGGAATTGGCGGTACTGCATACTTTTGCGGTGAGTACGGATGCCATATAACGCGCTGATCGCGCTGTATCCAGTCTTGGTTCATGCCCTCAAAGATAACAAGGGCATATCTTAATGGGGGGCGATGCAACGAAAAGAATTCGACCGCTGTCAAACAGGTGAAGAACTATGCATAGAATTGAAGATTCCTTACTGGTAAAGGGTTGCCTTGCAGGTAAACGGGAAGCGCAAAAAGCGCTTTACGAACGCTTTGCGGAAACCATGCTGGGCATTTGCTACCGGTACACCAAGTCTATGGATGATGCCGAAGATGTAATGCAGGAGGGCTTCATTAAGGTTTACCGAAACATGCACCAGTATAAGGCGGAAGGGGAGTTAGGCGGATGGATTCGCCGTATCATGGTGAATACCGCGTTGAATTACCTGAAGCAACATAAGCGATATCAGGCAGATCTTTCTTTTACGGATGATACCCTCCACCCGGTGAGTTACGACAATCCGGAGATTACGATCAATGCCAGGGATCTGGCTGCCCTGATCCGGCAGTTGCCTACAGGCTATCAGACTATCTTCAACCTGCATGCGGTGGAGGGATTTACGCATGTGGAAATCGGACGGATGCTGGGTATCAATGAGGGAACTTCAAGATCACAATATGCCAGGGCAAGATCATTGCTGATTACCTGGCTGGGCAAAAAAAAGCCCGTTGAAAAAAAAATTGATGTATATGTCCGACCATGATTTTGAAAAACAGGTTCGCCGGCAGATGGAGGGATTTAAGGTCCGCCCATCGGAAGGTTCGTGGGATGCGTTGGAAAAAACCCTGAACCGGCAACCCCGCCGCCGCCGCGGTCTTATATGGATTCCACTTACCCTGGTATTGCTTACTGCCGGGGTCATCAGCCTTATTTATTTATCCGATTCTGGCTCTTCGGAAATGGTTGTCCGGAAACAGGAAAGCTTAGCCGGGGAAAGGTCTGCTGCCAAAGAAAATTCCACACAAAACAATACCCTGACTGATAGATCTTCCGGACCTGTTCAAGCTGTACCGTCAACCGGTCATGGACTAACGCCTATGGATACCCCTGAAGATATTAATGCTTCAAAAGAGGTTACTGATGAAATTCCTACAAAACAGAAAACGATAATTGCTGCACAGGAACATTTCCGGGCTACGGAACTGGTTCAAAATAATTTAAACAGTATCGCTAATACAACTAAAGTTCAGCGTCTGGCAGCCGATCGTTCTTCACGCTTTCCTCAGGCTGGAATCGAAAATGATAAATTAGTAAACAGCCATTCTGAACAGGCTTTACGCCACGCGGTAGTTAATCAGCAGCCTGCTGCTTCGCAACATGCGGATATCAGTAAACTACTTGATGCTCCATTTCGACCCCTGCCCACTGATGTGCTAAGTGCAAAGAAACACCAGCCGTCACTTGCTGACAACCGTTGGTCCTGGGGCTTAACGCTGGGCTCCGGAGTTTCCGGAATAAGTACCGGCGAATTGTTTGGTTTGAAGCGCGCTGAAGTTGCCGACTTTGCCCAGGCGCCTAATTCAGCCATGTTGCCCTGGCTGGGAATAACTTATCAACCGGCAGATATTACTCCGGGACTGGCGTATACAGCCGGTGCTTTTGTCCGCAGAGAAAGCGGAAAACGCATTGCATTATCTGCAGGACTACAATATACCCGGCTGAGCAGCACCATTCAACTCGGTTCGCGTGTCGACAGCGGCCGCGTAGCCAATTCTGGCAATAATGGATTTTTGCAATTAGAATATTTTTATCGCCCTGAAAAGGAGAAAAAATATTCGATGAATTATCATTACCTCGACCTACCCCTGGCGCTGCATTATAAGGCTAATCAAAACAGCGTGCTACCCGTGGAAATTTCAGCAGGAGCGGTATTCTCAAAATTGCTCTCCACATCAGCCCTGCATTTCGACGGCAGTTCGGGAATCTATTATGAAAACGATGCCTTAGTTAATCCCTGGCAGGTTGCTGTGCAGGGTAGCGTTACCACCGACCTGTTCCGGCGTTCGAAGCTGCCGGTTAAAATTGGTCCGGTATTCCGGTATACGCTCAATAATCTGCTGACCAGCGATCTTCCTGAAAAAAACCGGTTTATGAGTATTGGACTGGAAGCAAAAATTTTCCTTAATAAAGTACGCTGACAACGATAACTGATTTTTTATTGTCAGTTACAAAATGATTGCTATGAGAAAGCTTCCCTTTGTTTCATTTATACTGGTATGCCTGCTCTTATCGGTATTGTCTTTTCAGTCTTGTGTAAAAGACAATATAACCCGCACCTATACTATTCTTCGGCCGGTAATGGCTGATCGGTCTGAAGTCATTGCACAAATAAAACCTGCAGCGCCAAAGACCCTTAGTAATCCGGGTAAGATTTATTTGTACGGATCCTATCTGTTCATCAATGAAATTGACAAGGGTGTGCATATCATAGATAACAGCAGGCCTGAAAACCCGCGCCCTCAGGGCTTTATAGCCATTCCCGGTAATGTGGATATAGCCGTTAAAGGCAATGTATTGTATGCGGATATGTATACAGACCTGCTTTCGATTGATATTACAGATCCCACCCAGGCAAAACTGGAAACTATAGTGGAAGATGTTTTTCCTGAACGTCGTTATGGCAACGGATTTGTTGCCGGCCAGAATCAGATCATTGTTGACTGGATACGCAAGGATACAACGGTCGATGCAAATGTGATCAATAATGGCAATTGGTGCAACTGCTTAATTGCTTTTTCAGATGCTTTTGAATCTTCGAAAGCAGCAGCTATGGTGCCTGGTATCGCAGGCTCAATGGCCCGTTTTACCATTGTGCAGAATATTCTGTATGCCGTAAATAACAATTCACTGAATGTAGTGGATATCAGTATACCGCTGCAACCCCAGGTGAAATCGAACACTATGGTGGGATGGGATATCGAAACTATCTATCCCTTCCGCGATAAATTATTTATTGGTTCAGCTACGGGAATGTTTATTTATAGTATAGAATCTCCCTTCGCGCCGGTGAGGCTGGGCGCTTTCAGCCATGCCCGGGCCTGCGATCCTGTTGTAGCCAATGATGAGCATGCGTTCGTAACCCTCCGAACGGGTACCGCCTGTATGGGTACCGCCAACCAACTTGATGTCCTGGATATTCGCAATATCCATGCTCCTGCACTGATCAAATCCTATCCGCTAAAAAATCCGCATGGTTTGGCCGTAGATGGGGATGCCTTATTTGTATGTGATGGTGATGACGGACTGAAATTGTATGATATCTCCAACATCGAATCCCTGAAACTAACCCGTCACCTGAAAGGCATGAATGCCTATGATGTTATTGCCTGGAACAGCAGGCTTATACTTATGGCAAAGGAAGGCCTGTTCCAGTTTGATTATTCAAATCCACAGGATCTTCGGTTGATCAGCACCTTACCCGTAAAGAGATCATAATGCGTTTAATGTTTGCTGTTAGTTTGATGTGTTGCGTGATTTCCGGTTGGGGACAGGATAAATTACGGTTCAATTCCAGAAATCATATCGGTTTGCTCGAAGGGCAAAGCGGCTCGGCTTTCCAGTTGCACAGCATTAACGGAGTTACGTTCAAACGGTATTTTGCAGGGTTGGGCGCCGGGCTCGACTATTATGGGAGCCGTTCTGTTCCAGCTTATATTTCCTTAAGTGCCGATGCCCGGTTAAAGCCCCGAACGTTTTTTATTACGGCCGGAGCAGGGTTAAACTTCCCGTGGAATACGGATAATCTTCCCGACTGGAATACTGTGTCGCGAAAAAGTACACCGGGTTTTTATGGCGCAGCACATCTGGGCTACCGGGTTCATACAAGGTCCGGTAAGGATGCCTTTATGCTGAGCCTTGGCTATTCGTATAAGCATCACCGGGAGATGCGCGAATTCCGGGAGTTTTGTACTAATCCGCCCTGTGGCCTGGCAAAGGAGTTTATGGACTACTATTACAGAAGAGTTTCATTGTTACTGGGCTGGCAGTTTTAGCCCGCATCATTTCTCCGGATCTACTGAAGCTGGTAGCTGAGAAAATTTCAGGTTACGCTGAATACCCTGGAATTTGGTGCGTTTTATGGGCGAGCGTTTGAAAATTTGTCGAAACTGTTCCTCTGTCAGTTCTTCCCATTCCTTTGTGCTGAAATTCAGGATTTCCTGAAGTGGAGCAAAAGCAGGTTCTGTATGGGGAGTGGAAAAGCGGTTCCACGGACAAACGTCCTGACAAATATCGCAACCAAAGATCCAGTCTTTGAATTTACCCTGCACGTCATCAGGAATAAGCGATGATTTCAATTCGATCGTAAAATAGGAAATGCACCGGCTGCCGTCAATTTCGCGATTGGGAAGGATGGCATCCGTGGGGCAGGCTTCTATACAACGCGTACAGGTGCCACAGTAATCTTTAGCAAAGGCAGTATCCGCTTCAAGTTCAAGATCAGTAATTAGCGTGGCCAGGAAATAAAAAGATCCGGCCCCTGGATGAATTAAATTACCGTTATTTCCAATCCACCCCAGTCCACTGCGCATGGCCCAGCTTCGTTCCTGCACCGGAGCTGAGTC
>JAEYRC010000323.1 GCA_023409675.1 Bacteroidota bacterium | reverse complement strand
CCTGATGATGGTGGTTACGCTGGTGGCGATTTCCGGAATTGTCGGCAATTTCGTAGGGTATTGGTTTGGAGCTAAAAGCGGCCCATATCTTTTTGAGCGGAAGGATACCATGTTGTACAAGAAAAAGTACCTCTTTCAGGCAAAAGAATTTTATGATAAACATGGCGGAGGAGCCATCATCTTCGCCCGTTTTTTGCCCATAATCAGAACTTTTGCTCCGATCATTGCCGGAATCGTTGGAATGAACCGGAAAAAATTCGCTTTCTATAATATTGTCGGATCAATAGCCTGGGCCTTCAGTATGATGTTCGCGGGTCATTACCTGTACCAGTTCTTTTTGAAACAGTACAACTTCGATCTGAAACAACATCTTGAGGTGATCGTGCTTATAATAGTTGCCATTACCACGGTACCGGTAATCGCAAAACTTTTCTTTGGAAAGAAAAAGTCAACCGGAAACCCATTGTAACCTTCCCTGAGGTCTATGGAAAAGAAACCCGTATCGATCTTCAATATAGCCGTTATTGTAGCCGCGCTCGGGTACTTTGTTGATATTTATGATCTCCTGCTTTTTAGTATCATTCGTATTCCTTCCCTTCGTGATCTGGGGCTGAATGACGCGCAGATCGCCAGTGACGGGTTGTATATCATCAATGCCCAGATGATCGGTCTGATGCTGGGTGGAATAGCATGGGGTGTGTTGGGTGATAAGAAGGGCCGGCTAAAAGTGCTTTTCGCCTCCATCATTTTATATTCGCTCGGAAATATTGCCAATGGATTTGTACAGAATGTAGAGCAATATGCAATCATCCGGTTCATTACCGGGTTTGGACTTGCCGGTGAACTCGGTGCGGGTATTACGCTGGTAAGTGAACTACTTCCTAAAAATAAGCGGGGTATAGGTACATCACTGGTTGCGGGCATCGGCCTTACCGGAGCTGTGGTGGCTTTTTTTATCAAAGAGAATTTTCACTGGCGCACCTGCTATTTCATTGGTGGGGGCCTTGGATTTATGTTATTGTTCTTACGTGTAGGGGTACTCGAATCGGGCATGTTCCAGACTATGGATAAGTCGGTATCAAAAGGCAATTTCTTTATGTTCTTCACCAATGCCGGAAGACTTAAAAAATACCTGTTGTGTATTCTCATCGGCTTACCCACCTGGTACGTTATCGGTATCCTGGTCTCTTTCTCCAAGGAATTCGGTGAATATATGAACATCAGGGGAACCGTTGATCCCGGCAAGGCGATCATGTTCGCCTATGCCGCTATCTCCGTAGGTGATATTGCTATCGGTTTCTTAAGCCAGGCCTTACGCAGCCGGAAGAAATCGCTTTATATTTTTTATGGAATAACAGCCGTGGCTATTGCCTGGTTTTTCAGTCTTGAAGGCGCATCGGTGAATGCCGTGTATGCGGCTTGCGCATTGCTGGGTTTTGGAACCGGTTTCTGGGCGATATTTGTAACGATAGCGGCAGAACAATTCGGTACGAATATCCGTGCGACTGCCGCCACTACGGTTCCAAATATGGTGAGGGGTTCTCTGGCATTGATCTCCCTGTTGTTTACCGCAATGATACCTTCCGCAGGGTATGTGGTCAGCGGACTGATCACCGGAGTGGTAGTGCTGATCATTGCGGTAATTTCCGCAATTATGACGGAAGAAACCTTTAATAAAGAGCTGAATTATATTGAACGCTGAATATAAGGTCAGATGCCCGGAGGCAGCAGGCTGATAAAACAAAAGGCATATGAAATTTCTGGTCATCCGGTTTTCTTCGATTGGCGACATTGTTCTGGCTTCCCCGGTTTTCCGAACCTTGAAGAAACAGGTAATGACTGCTGAACTTCATTTCCTGACCAAAAAATCATTTGCTGCCGTTACCCAACACAATCCGTATATCGACCACTTTCATTACCTGGATAATAACCTTGATGAAGTAATAACTACTCTGAAGGCTGAGGATTTTGATTATGTAATTGATTTGCATAACAACTTTCGCTCATCGAAAATCAGAAATGCTCTGGGTAAAAAGGCATTTGTAATTGATAAACTTAATCTCCAGAAATTCCTGCTTACCACTGCCCGCATTGATATCATGCCTGGCAGGCATATTACGCAAAGAAGCCTCGATACGGTAGCATCATTTGGCGTGAAGGACGATGGGTTGGGTCTTGATTACTTTCTTAGTGAAGGCGATAAGATCAGGGATACTGATCTGCCTGCAGCGCATCATGCCGGCTACATTGCCCTGGTGATCGGTGCTTCTTATGCCACGAAGAAACTTCCTGTAGAGAAATTGATTGAATTGTGTGCGCAGATAGATCACCCACTGGTGCTGGTTGGCGGTAAGGAAGACAGTGCTGAAGGGGAGGCGGTGTCGGCAACAGATCCTGTAAAGATTTATAATGCCTGTGGAAAATTTACCCTGAATGAGTCCGCTGATATCATCAGGCGCTCGAAACTTGTTATTTCCAATGACACCGGTTTGCAATATATTGCCTGTGCATTCAACAAGCAGGTTATTGCCTTATGGGGAGGTACTTCGCCAAAACTTGATGTGGAACCCTATTATGGATCAGCAGGGAGGTCGAAGGATCAATATGAAAACAGGGTATTGAATCTATCCTGTCAACCCTGCAGTAAATATGGGAATAAACATTGTCCGCTTGGACATTTCGATTGCATGCGTAGTATGGATACCCAATCCATAGCTGCCGCTGCAATGAACCGAATCGGGATCGGATAAGAAATTTGGCCTATTGTTCACCGTTATATGCGAAGATTCCCGGTAAAACTGTTTGGATCATAACTAAAATTATCAGTCTATGCTAAAAAGTTTCATGTTAATCATAGGTATAGGATTGATTATTCCCTGCCTGTTACCGGCACAGCAGCAATATGTGTTCAGGAAAGCTCTGGCTGCTTCAATACCGGTTAACTATGGCCGTGAGGCGATATATACCGATCCGCTGGCCTATGAGTTGTATACGCAAACCCTTAAAACTCCGGTAACCGGAATGGTATGGGGGAAAAATCAACAGGGGGAAGCCATAGTATGGCAGCAGGTAGAGGCTGACAGTGCCAACCGCTTGTTCCTTCGCGGAGGAGCGCGTGGCTTTGGCAGGGGAGGATATATGTACCTTACCTACGAAGCGGATAAAGCAGGACCGGCCTTATTAAATATACGGGGAAACAGTGGGTTATTTTTTAATGGAGTTCCGCATGCCGGAGATCCGTACCGGTCGGGTTGGCTTGACATTCCTGTAATGCTCAAAAAGGGATTAAATGAACTCTTTGTTCGTGGAACGTTTATAGAAGCAAGTCTTAGCTTTCCGCAGACCCCGGTACTGCTGAGCACGGCAGACTTAACCCTGCCGGGAATCGTTATACAATTCGATAACCGGGAGTTGAGCGGAGCGGTGGTTGTTCTTAATACCACAAACCGAAAGTTAAAGGGCTTAAGTATTAAATCCGTACTTAAGGGGAATGAAAAGACCACGTCAATTCCGGATATACCACCCATGGCTAGCCGAAAAGTTCCATTTAATTTTGATGGCAGTGCGGTTACCGAGCCAGGGAATGTATCCTGCCGGATTAGTCTGCTGGATGGTTCAAAGGTGTTAGATGAAACCGATATAACCATAGAAGCGGTTTCCCGTACCGACAAATACAGTATCACCTTTACGAGTGCAATAGATGGCAGCCTGCAATATTATGCAGTTGCTCCGCAGAAGGGAGTTTCCGATAGCAGCAGTGCTTTATTTCTATCGGTACATGGTGCAGGTGTAGAAGCTATTGGTCAGGCCAGAGCATATGCGTCAAAAGACTGGGGAAACCTGGTTGCACCCACCAACCGTCGGCCCAGAGGGTTTAACTGGGAAGACTGGGGGCGGCTGGATGCCCTTGAAGTACTGGAACTGGCAAGGGAACGTTTCAATCCTGATCCTAAGAAAATATACCTCACCGGACATTCGATGGGAGGGCATGGAACCTGGTTCCTGGGGGCAACCTATCCCGATAAATGGGCGGCTATCGCCCCATGCGCAGGATATCCAACCCTTAAGGGATATGGTTCAGCAGACGGCCTCGTACCCGACAGCAGTGATAATCCGCTCGGGCAGCTATTACTTCGTTCCGGAAATCAGAGTGATGTAATTAAACTTGCTTCAAACTATAAACCCTTAGGTGTTTATATATTTCATGGCGATGATGACCGGACCGTTTCGGTTAATTATGCCCGGCAAATGCGCGGAATTCTGGGCGCATTTCATACCGACATGAGTTATTATGAATATCCCGGGGGCAGTCATTGGTTTGGCAATGAAAGTGTAGACTGGCAACCACTTTTCGATTTTTTCAAATGGCATTTCCGCAAAGCGGATTCAGCAGTTGAACATATTGATTTTACCACCGCAAGTCCGGGTATTTCTTCCGCTTATTCCTGGGCTTCTATTCATCAGCAGCATCGGCCACTTGATTTCAGCAACATACAACTTTCACGCAGTAGAAGCAATTTCAAGATTACGGGAAAGACTTCGAATGTACGCCTGTTAAAACTCAACATGACAGGATTCAATGCTGGAAATTCGGTGTCCATACAGCTTGATCGTGCGGCAGCCATACGCTATTCGGTTCGGGCATCGACAGACAGCATCTTCCTGTTGCACCAGGATGGTCAATGGACGCTAACCGAACATCCGGGTCTTCGTCAGAAAGGACCACACCGCTATGGAACCTTGAAGGAAGCGTTCAATCACCGGATGATATTTGTTTATGGCACATCAGGAAATAAGGAGGAGAATGAATGGGCAATGCACAAAGCGCGCTATGATGCTGAAACCTGGTATTACCGCGGCAACGGCGCTGTGGATATACTTTCCGATAAGGAGTTTCTTGCAAGCCCGGTGCAGGACCGGGGAATAATCCTCTATGGCAATAAATCCACCAATGCTGCCTGGAACAGTCTGTTGAATGATTGCCCGATACAGGTAGAAAGAAATAGTATATCGCTTGGACAGCATAAAATGACAGGGGATGATCTGGGTGCCAGTTTTGTGTGGCCCGACCGGCGTTCAACGCACGCATTGATTGGGGTTATTACCGGCAGTGGCTTACCGGGAATGAAAGCGGCAAATGCGAATCAATATTTTGCAGGGGCCAGTGGTTTTCCGGATTTTATGATCTATCGTTCAGCAATGCTGAAAGATGGTGTTGATCAACTGGAGGGAGTAGGATTTTTCGATCATGCCTGGCAGTTAGATGCGGCCAATTATATTATACGAGAGTAGTGTAGAAGAACAGCCTGTTGTTATTGGACAGGGGTAAGCCCAGTCCCTACATTATAAATCGGCATAAAAAAAGGACCGGCATTACCGGTCCTTTTTGTCGTTTTATGATTATAGCTTACAAGGTTTTCAACACATCATTCATACTCCGGACCGCATCAGCGCTTTTAGCGAAAAGGGCTTGTTCTTCTTCATTGAGGTTGAAATCAATGATGTTTTCCCAACCGTTTTTGCCCAGTGTAACGGGTACACCCAGACAAATATCGTTTTGGCCATATTCGCCTTCCAGTGAAACGCAGCAGGAAAAGAGGCGTTTTTCATCGCGCACAATGCTTTCCACCATTGCTGCTCCCGCCGCGCCGGGCGCATACCAGGCTGACGTACCAATAAGTTTGGTTAGGGTAGCGCCGCCCACCATGGTATCGGCAACAATTTTTTCCTGTTGGGCTACAGAAAGAAACTGCGTTACTGGTGCACTGTTCCAGGTGGCGAAACGGATAAGGGGTATCATGGTGGTATCGCCATGCCCGCCAATAACCAGTGCGTTAAGGTCATTAGGAGAACAATTCAGTTCTTTACTGAGGTAGCATTTGAACCTGGCACTGTCCAGCGCGCCACCCATTCCGATGATGCGGTTCTTTGGAAGTCCTGTTGATTGCAATGCCAGGTAAGTCATGGTGTCCATAGGGTTACTTACCACAATAATGATGGCATCCGGAGAATGTTTCAGAATGTTTTCCGCCACCCCTCTGACGATGCCGGCATTCGTACCGATGAGTTCTTCACGGGTCATACCAGGTTTGCGGGGAAGTCCGGAAGTAATAACCACTACATCACTGCCGGCAGTTTTGGCGTAGTCATTGGTAGATCCGGTAATGCGGGTATCAAAACCAAGTAATGCAGCCGTCTGCGTCATATCAAGTGCCTTACCTTCGGCAATGCCTTCTTTGATATCCAGTAAAACCAGTTCTTCTGCCAATTCTTTACGGGCAATATTGTCGGCACAGGTTGCGCCAACAGCTCCGGCGCCTACTACAGTTACTTTCATGAAATGTATTTATGTTTAAATAAAAATGATTTGCAGATCAAAGGTAAGGGTCCAGACAGCCGTTCCCACAGATAGTTCAGAATAATTCGAAGAATGAGACATTACAACTGCATTGCTTTTAGATGAATTCATCAGTGCATTTTCTGTTAAAACCGCGGCATCTGCTGGAATTTTCGAAGAAATAGTAAACCTATTTTAGCGCTGCTATTAACTTATCAACCGAAACATTCCCTTCATGAATACTAATAAAATTTCCCTTTTTATCATATAACGCCAAGAAGGGAAGAGAACCGATATTGTAAAAAGGCGGCAACAGAAACTGGCTATCCCGCCCAAGAAGAATATTGGAAAATTTACCGAGATTATAAGTTTTGGAAAAAGCTTCCAACGATTCAAGGGGCTGATAACTGGCCATTACGATCTGTACATGTTCCAGGTCCTTCATACGCGCTGTCATTTCGCGGGTCTGCTGCTGGCAATGATCACATTCCGGACTGAAATACATAATAAGTACCGGAGCGTTCTTTTTCAGATCTCCTTTTGATAGTTATTTCCCGTTCGGAGCATTCAAACTCAGGGGTGGTACAGTAGGAAAACGCTGGTATGCAGGCTTTACTTCTTTCTGAGCCGTTGCCATGAGACTTGTTGTCAGCAGTATTATTAAGGTGTATATCGTTTTCATATGTTCCAAAAATACTGCCTTCCCCCCGATTTCTACCCTTTCTACTTTTTTTAACAAAGTCAAAATAAAATTTAAATTGGAAATTCTACGAAACATTCGTAGGTTTACGAAAACATCGTAATGAAAAAACTTACATCAGCGGAGGAAGACATAATGGTAGCCGTCTGGAAAACGGGAGAGGCTAATATTAAATCCTTTATGGAAAAACTGGAAGCCCCCATACCTCCTTATACTACTGTGGCGAGTACGTTTAAAAATCTCGAAAAAAAAGGCTTCCTGAGCAGCCGGCTGGTGGGCAACACCTATTTATACAAGGCAGAAATAGCGGAAGAAGAATACAAAAAGAATTTCATGAGCGGTGTGGTAAAAAATCATTTTTCCAACTCCTATAAAGACCTGGTGAATTTTTTTGTAGATCAGAAAAAACTCAGTTCTGAGGAATTGAAGGAAATTATCCGGATGATTGATAAGGATTCTGATAACAATTCAAATAAATAAAGTTGATTATGTTTCTTTACGATTATATCATTCAGTCATCTGCTTACCTGGCCGTTACCTGTCTGCTGTATTTTTTGGTATTCAGGAGGCTTACTTTCTTTACCATGAACCGGGTTAATCTGCTGTTCATGCCTTTGCTCTCGTTGATACTTCCTCTATGTGACTTCAGTGCTATTGCTAATTTTCTTCAACTTCAGCATGCTGAAGTTGTGGCTTACATACCGCAATATTATACTGCCTCTACGGAAACCGGAACTCCGTCTGCCCTGCTTTCTATAGCAGGATCAACGCTCCTGTTATCAGGAATATCCTTTTTCGCTTTTAAAATGATCCGGCAGATCATCTCTCTTCATCACCTTCGATCTCACGCAAAACTAATTCTTTCTGAACCGGTTAATATCTATCAGGTTTCTGATCCCATAAATCCGTTTTCATTTGGTAATTCGATATTCCTGAACCCTGAACGACACACCGAAGATGATCTGCAGGAAATAATTAATCATGAACTGGTACATGTTCAGCAAAGGCATTCTGCCGATATAATATTTGCCGAATTGCTCTGTATGTTCTGTTGGTTCAATCCTTTTGCCTGGTTGATCCGGGTTGCTATTCGTCAAAATCTTGAATTTATTGCCGATGAGGAAGTACTTAAAAAAGGATTCAATAAAAAGCAATATCAACAGCTGCTGGTGAAAGTCAGTACCGGCTCAGCCCTTTCAATTACAAGTCACCTTAATTTTCACTCTTTAAAAACACGCATAATTATGATGAATAAACAAAAATCGTCGGCCATGAAAATGATACGTTTTCTGCTGATACTCCCGGTTACATTTATTTTACTCCTGGCTTTCACCCGGATCAGTTCTTCTGATGTAAACGTTCCGAATATTGTCTCAGATACGATCCCTGACGCGAAAACTAAAGTGAAGCAATCCGCAGTGAAAGACCCCGTTGTAAACATCCATATTGCAAATCAACGGGCTGAGGTTACCTTGAAATCCGGTAAAATGGAACATTATGATCTTTCAAAGCCCGCTGAGCTGGCTGCTTATAAAAGTAAGTACGGAGATCCCATTCCATCACCCCCACCTCCGGCTCCGCCAGCACCAGCTAAACCTGCTGAATCTTCCGTACCACCTGTACCACCTGGTCCCCCTGTTCCCCCGGCACCGCCTGCCCCAAAAACAGGTAAAAATATTCAGGCTGCCGCCCCCGTTTCAAAAGACAGCAAATCTGGGAAAATTACGCCCGCGAGTTTGAAGCCAATATCAAATTTAAACCCTGTTTTTCCGGATTTATTAAGAAAACAGGAAGGGTGTTGATGGTTCCTATAAGGTGTAACCGGACAATTGTCCGGTTTTTTTTTGTTCGTGATTCCGCGGATTTTGGCTATTTTTTCGGGTAAAGGAGATTTTCCTTTACATTTGCTCCCTCATTTTTGAACAAAAAGAGTTCGGATGAGTTAAAAATAACAACATGGCGAATACAGCGGATATCAGCAGGGGAATGATTCTCAAATTGGATGGCAGTTTATATACGGTTATTGAATTTGGTCAGAATAAAACCGCCCGCGCTGCAGCTAAGGTTTGGGCAAAACTCAAAGGCCTCGATAATGGCCGCAGCATAGAACATACCTGGAATTCGGGTGACACCATCTATCCGGTGCGCGTTGAAAAGCGGGCATACCAGTTTCTGTACAAAGATGATACGGGTTTTAATTTCATGGATAGTGAAACCTTCGAACAGGTTGCACTGCCGGAAACAATGATCGATGCCCCGCAGTTTCTTAAAGATGGTCAGGAAGTTTCCATCCTGGTGAATACTGAAACCGAACTGCCGATGAGTGTTGAATTACCCGATAAGATCGTTTTACTGGTAACCTATTCTGAACCAGGTTTGAAAGGCGATACCGCCACCCGAACCCTTAAACAGGCAACAGTGGAAACCGGCGCTACAGTAAACGTGCCCTTATTTGTAAACGAGGGCGAACTCATCCGGGTTAATACGAAAACGGGTGATTACGTAGAACGCGTAAAAGAAGCCTGATACCTGAGCTTGCAGCTTTTCCCGTTAGGTGGGATGGGAACAAGCGAATAGGAAGCGCTAATTCATTAACTTAGCCGCAGTTTCACCAAATTAATTTACCAAATAAGCTCCAACATGGATTTCAAACAAATTCAGGAATTGATCAAAATGATCAATAAATCAAATATTGGTGAAGTAACGATTGAAGAGAAGGGATTTAAAGTAACCATCAAACAACGGGATGAGCCTGCCCAACAGATCATTGCCCAGCAGGCCGCGGCACCGCAGTACTACCATGCACCCGCTCCCGCTGCTGCCCCCGCCGCACCTGCTACATCTGAAGCGCCCCGGCAGGAGAACAAACCTGCTGCAGACAGCGCTACGGATAATTATGTGACCATCAAAAGTCCGATGATCGGTACATTTTACCGCAGTGCCGGACCTGGTAAACCGCCCTTCGTTGAACCAGGCGATGACATCGAACCCGGTAAAGTGGTGTGCATCATTGAAGCCATGAAGTTATTCAATGAAATTGAAGGCGAGATCAAAGGCCGGATTGTAAAAGTACTGGCGGAAGATGCCTCACCGGTTGAATTTGATCAGCCACTATTCCTTGTTGAACCCGCATAGCATTACTGCGGGTTTTTCGTGTACACCTTTGGTTAAGACAAACTGAAATTTAATGTTTAAGAAAGTACTCATTGCCAACAGAGGAGAAATTGCATTACGGGTAATCAGAACCTGCCGTGAAATGGGCATTAAGACCGTTGCAGTGTACTCTACCGCTGATAAAGACAGTCTGCATGTGAAATTCGCTGATGAAGCCGTATGTATCGGTAAGGCAGCGAGTACCGATTCTTATCTTAATATTCCGCATATTATGGCAGCGGTGGAGATCACCAATGCCGATGCCGTTCATCCCGGATATGGCTTCCTGGCCGAAAATGCCCGCTTTGCCGAGATCTGCGGGGAGCATAATATAAAATTTATTGGCCCAACGCCCGACCAGATGCGGGCTATGGGAGATAAAATGACCGCTAAGGAAACCATGATCAGGGCAGGTGTGCCGGTAATACCCGGAGGTGAAGCCCTGCTGGAAAGTCTTGATGAAGCCAAATCACAGGCCAGAGAGGTAGGATATCCCATCATTTTAAAAGCAACCGCCGGAGGCGGTGGAAAGGGAATGCGGGTGGTATGGAG
>JAEYRC010000131.1 GCA_023409675.1 Bacteroidota bacterium | reverse complement strand
TGAGGATCATTCCTCCCCGTGCCATTTGATCGATATTCGTAGTTTTAATCTTGTCCTCACCAAAAGCGCCGATACTTCCGTAGCCCATATCATCGGCAAGAATAAATATGATATTTGGCTTTTGCTGAGCCTGCAGGGGATTAACCTGCACCACTGCGAAATACAGCATCAAAAAGGCGCTGCAGAAAAGTTTATACATATGGAGAAAATTATAAAGCCTATCCGGGCGAGGGAAAGCTTCACCCTTCGGTGAAGCTTTCCTATTCTGAAAAGCCAAAACCAATTGCTGTTTCAATTAATAGCCCGGATTTTGTTCCAGTTTCGGATTTTTATCAATTGCGGATTGCGGTATTGGAAACAGGTAGTTTTTGGAAGGATCAAAAGTGATCTTTCCGCCGCTGATATTGATTCTGCTATAGTTAAGGTTACCATCGGTACCGGTAATGCGCATCCCCTGCAGAGGCGCGTTGAACACCTGTTCGGCAATTCTCCAGCGCCACAGGTCGAAAAGCCTGCGACCCTCAAATGCCAGTTCAATCCGGCGCTCATGACGAATCTCTTCCCGCATTTCTGCCTGACTCAATCCCGTGGGCAGGTCGGGCAATCCGGCTCGGTCGCGGATGGCATTAATGGCATCATATACGGTTTGATCGGGACCGGAAACTTCATTTTTTGCTTCGGCATAATTCAACAGCACTTCCGCATAGCGGAATACGATAACATTGGTTCCTCCTGTCCGTTCATTTAGATTCTGACGACCCGGCACCACTGCAGGATCCAGCATTTTTCGATGATAGTATCCTGAACGGCCAGACACGCCTGACCCGGAAAGATCAATCTGATTCCGGTTATTGGGCACGCCTTCGCGTGTATAAATTGTACCATTGCGATAATTAACGCCATCATAGATTATGGAGGCATAAAAGCGTTTTTCGCGGTTGGCATAAGGGTTAGCAGGGTCATATAATGCTGATCCTTCCTCAGCGGTTTTACCATCTAAGAATTCATACTGATCAATCAAATTCTGTGTCGGGTTAACTGCCCCCCAACCGATTCCATCCGAGACCTGGGTAGGACCCCAGTAAGAATCACGCGAAGTGCCCTTTACGATAGGAGCATACTGAATATCAAAAATAACTTCCACATTGTTCTCATTGGCGCTGTGAAAAGTTCCTGCATAATCAGGAAAGAGGTCATAGCCGGCGCCCAGTTGCATGATCTCCCAATTGGTAGCGGCTGCCAGATCAAATTTTCCTGCATACAATTCTGCCTGTCCGCGGAAGGCCAGCGCTGCGCCTTTGGTGGGCCTGCCGAGGTTGGCGCCACTTACTTTCAGCGGCAGGTCGGCAGCAGCGGCAGTGAATTCACTCCGAAGAAACTCTATGCTTTCGGCATAGCTGCTGCGCGGGTAACTGATATCCTCACCCGAACTGCGGTCAAGCACTTCGGTGATCAGCGGCACGCCTCCGTATAAATCAATCAGCTGCTTATAAAAATAAGCCCGCAGAAACCTGGCCTGGGCGATCATACTTTTTTTGGTTGCTTCAGCAAAATCACTTTCACCAACTTTCAGTATAAATAAATTCGCTTTACGGATATTAGCGTATGCCCTTGACCACTGATTGTTGAATATTGGGTTTGCGGGGCCATAACTGCCATTGGCAAAAAGCTGATAAGATGGTATACCGGCAATTGGTCCGCTTACTGAATTATCTGAATAGTTGTCCAGCGGGTCATTACTGATTTCTGTAGGCAGGTTGGTGAACACACTTGACCAGGGCCCCGGGGTAAGGCTATTGTATATATCGTTAAGAAAGAGGTTGGCATTTGCAGGGGTTGACCAAACGGCAGCATCGGTGATCATATCACCAGGGGTAACTTCCAGGTCTTTGTCTGAACAGGATGACCAAACCAAACTAATCAGCAGTATATAGAGAATACGTTTCATAATAAATAAATTTTTACAGTCCGGCATTTAAACCAAATGAGAACACTTTCTGTTGAAAATAATACCTGGCACGGGTGCTGCTCAATTCAGGATCGAGGTATTTCTCTCCGGAGAACGTGAGCAGGTTCTGGCCCGAGACATATATCCGGAGCGTTTTAAAATTAATGGCATTCAGTACGGATGCCGGTAAGTTATAGCCAAACTGGAGCGTTTTTAGTCGCAGGTAACTTCCATCGCGCACCCAGAATGAAGATGTTTGCGTGTTATTGGTGGTAGGTGTAGGAGAAACCACCGGATAGGCCGCATTCGGATTATCGGGCCTCCAGGTATCCAGTTGTTCTTTAAATACCTTTGCGCCATTAAAGAAAGGCAGCTGCGCCTCATGGGTCAGGTATATATCGGTTTTACCCGCTCCCTGCCAAAGCATGCTGAGGTCAAATCCTTTCCAGGAAAGATTTGTATTCAGCCCATAGATAATACCGGGAAATATAGGCCGGCCTATTACCGTAATATCATCGGGTGTAATCTTTCCATCTCCATTCAAATCGGCATACTTGATCTCTCCTGGAATAACATTTCCAAATTGTTTTGCTGAGGTATCGATATCCTTTTGTGATTGAAAGTAGCCGATTGCCTGGTAACCAAATCGGGTATTCAAGGGTCTTCCGGTAGTGCGACGGTTGGGATTATTATAGGTTGAGGCGTTTTCAAAAGTCTGCTGCAGTTCGTTTTCAGCATACGTAAAGGTAAAATTGGCATCAAGGCGAAAATCTTTTCCGATCTGTTGAGCTGTTCCGACCATCAGATCAAATCCCCGGCTGGCCATAATACCGGCATTGACCTGTGAGAGGCCGATACCATATTCAGCAGGAATGGTTTCGTTGGGCGTCAGCAGCATATCCGAGCGTTTCTCTTTGAATACATCCACTTCAACATTCAGCTTTCCATTCCAGAAATTTCCTTCAAAACCTACATCAAATTTCCGGGCAGTTTCCCAGGTAATGTTCGGGTTGGGTTCATTCAATTCATATATACCCTGCACCTGCGTAAATTGTGGGCCGCCAAAAACATAACTGTTGTTGATACCATAAGCGCTTAAATACTGGAAGGCATTACCAGCAAGGTTTCCTGACTTACCCAGGGAGGTTCTGATTTTGAGGTTATTGATCCAGGGATAATGATCCCGGATAAAAGGTTCTTCAGAGAGCCTCCATCCCAGTGATACCGCAGGAAAAAACGCATAACGGTTACCGGGAGCGAAGTAATAATGCCCGTCATACCGTCCGGCAAAATCAAAAAGATACTTCTCCCTGAAATTATAGCCCAGGCGGTACAC
>JAEYRC010000313.1 GCA_023409675.1 Bacteroidota bacterium | reverse complement strand
GGATGCACTCCCGCGGCATCTACAGCATACACTTCTTTCAGTCCGGGCACTTCTTTAGGAATCGCTGATCCGGTAATTTCATGAATCAGTTCACCAAAACTGGTATCTTCCTGCGGCGGCCGGCCTACGACCGTAAAGGGCCATACCGCGTTTTTACGTGCATACACTTTATGCACTTTCATCAGCGGAAAAGGATGCTTCAGGCTATAATACCCCAGGTGATCGCCAAAAGGCCCTTCCGGCTTGTTCTCTCCCGCGTTCACATATCCTGTAATAACCACATCCGCATCCGCGCTAATGCAGAATCCATCTTCATAATAGTAACGGAAACGCCGCCCGCCAAGAATACCGGCGAACATCATCTCACTGAGTCCTTCCGGCAGGGGCATTACAGCGGCTACAGTATGAGCAGGCGGGCCGCCGATGAAGATGCTGACCTTTAACGGTTGTCCCTTACGGTTAGCTTTGGTCTGATGAACACCTATTCCCCGGTGTAACTGATAATGGAGGCCGATCTCCTCATTGAGTACATATTCATTTCCGGTAAGCTGAATCCGGTACATTCCAAGGTTTGAAGCACCGATGCCAGGCTGATCAATATCTTCTGTATACACCTGCGGCAGGGTTACAAATGCGCCTCCATCCATTGGCCAGTGCTGAATCAGCGGCAACGCGCTTATCGTAGTAGATTCAAAATTTTTACCGTATGCCTGTGATACTTTTTTTGGAAGAGCATTTATGGCGGCCCATCCTGAAGACATATTCTTCAAGGGATGCTTCAGCGCCTGCATCGGATCATTTTTCAGGTTGATGATCTGCCTGACCTGTTCAAGCGAGTTGCGGAAGATGAACCGGCTTCGGTCGAGGGTTCCGAAAATATTGGAAACAGCCGGATAGCGGCAGCCTTTTACATGTTCAAAATACAGGGCCGGACCGCCCGCGGCGTATACTCTCAGGTGAATAGCCGCCATCTCAAGGTGCGGATCAACTTCTTCATGTATACGGATGAGCTGCCCAGTCTTTTCCAGATCAGCCAGGCAATCGCTCATGGATGTATATGCCATAAGATGCATTAAGATGAAAACGGCTGTTCGAAAGAACAACCGTTAAAACATTGCTTTCACCTGCAAAATTACCATTCGGCTGGGTATATTGCCGCATTATTATTCAGCAATGATCTTGATGATTGTGCCCTTGTCCACCTTATCCTTCAGCTCCATACCATTCACTATTGCCAGCTCTTTATGCTGTGCGTCAGGCACATTCAGTGATCGCAACGCCTGCTGAAATGTTGTGTTGGTATTTATGGTTTTTAACCGGATACGTTTAGGCTTTTTATTGATTTTAGACTGATCGGTAAGGGGTTTAAAATTCAACATGGTATTGTTGAATGAGGAAAGATAGTTCATAAAATCCCCGGGGGTTGATACCCCGATCAGGTGATAGATATTTTCGCCCTGTTGTATGAGGTAGGATAAGGTTCGAACGGATGCCTGCTGCTGTTGTTGTTGCTGCTGTTGCTGAGGAACCTGGTCGGCCACCAGCGCGATGGCATTTAATCCGTTTACAGTGGTTTGTTTGGATTCGATAACCTGCAGACTGTATTGCTGTAATATTCCATTCGCGGCTTCCTGCAGGGTTTTTCCCGGTGCAAACCGAAGCAGCATCAGGGCTTTACCATCTTTGGTTGCCATTTGAACCTGTTGTGGAGTATTTTGATACGACCAGTTTTGCGGTACGGGAAACTGAATTTTCAGTACCGGATGATAAAAAGTATTGTTTTCCACAAAGCCCTGCTTCGGATCTTCACCATAAATCAATCCTTCAATTCGTTTCAGGTAGCTGTTCCGGTTAACCTGGGCATTGGTTAGGTTAAGTTGTTTTTGCCAGTCTTCAGCCAGTTTCCGAACGGTAACTTTTCGGTTGCCGGGAGATGGATGGGTTGATAGGAAGTCCGGAATTTCTTCGGATCCCGAGGGGCTGAGATTTTCGAGTGTTTCAAAAAAATGCGACATCTCCATTGCGTCGTACCCCACTTTGGAACTGTACTCAACACCCAGCCGGTCAGATTCCATTTCATCATCACGGCCGAATTTCAGAAACAATAAACTCAGACCCTGTGCAGCTGTCTCAGCGAATTGGGCAAGTTCGGGATTGATGATTATTCCGGCGATCAGGCCCAATTGTCCCAGCATCTGGTTACGTTGCTGAATCACGGAATGTCGTGCTGTAATATGCCCTATTTCATGGCCAAGTACACCGGCAAACTCCGCCTCATTATTGAAATGAGCCATAATACCCCGGGTAAAATACACATAGCCACCCGGCACTGCAAACGCGTTGATGACATCGGAATCCACTATCCTGAACTGGTACTCCAGGTTTGGACGATGAGAAATGGCTGCCATTTTCTTGCCTTCGGCCGCGATGAAATCCTGCAGGCCTTTATCTTCATATAGGCCAAAGGTCGCTATCACCTGCGGATCAGTTTGCTGACCCAATGCGATTTCCTGTTCTTCCGACATCAGAACAAGTTGCTTTTTCCCGGTAACGGGGTTGGTAGCACAGGTATTAAATACCAGCACTGCAGCAATACAAAAAGGGTATAGTATGAATTTTTTCATGATCAGACAATGATATTTCTTTTAAGGTATAAAATATCCCTGAATTTATTGTTGACCATAAGAATCATGCCTGACTTCCGGGAGAATAACCCATACGCTCAGGGTAAGCAAAAGATTTTTCCCGGCGGGATAAGGTGGATGGTGTTAAGGAGAAAGCTGTAAATTCAACGTCGGGAATTTAAAAGACAGACAGCATGCGTACATATTCAACACTGATCATTCTACTGGCCTTTACACTGAACTTATATGCACAGCGTACAGAAAAGCCACCATTACATGGCAAGCACTGGATGGCGATAACCGGAAAACCATTGGCGGCAACTGCCGGAGCGATGATCTTTCAGCAGGGTGGAAATGCTGTGGATGCATCCTGCGCGATGCTCGCCGCTACCTGTACGATGTGGGATGTTCTGAGCTGGGGCGGAGAAACGCAGGCCCTGATCTACAACCCCAAAACAAAGAAAGTGATCGGGATCAATGCGCTGGGTGTTGCACCCACGGGAGCGACCCCGGATTTCTTCAAACAAAAAGGATATGAATTTCCGCCCGAATACGGGCCGCTTGCGGCAGTAACACCCGGTACGCCCGGAGGTATATTTTATATGCTGGCTGAATATGGCACCATGTCGCTGAAAGAGGTTCTGGCACCTGCCATCTCTCTTGCCGCCGGCTATCCGATAGAGGCGTCAACCGCCAATTCAATTGAACGCGGTAAAGCCCGCATCAAAGAATGGCCTTATTCGGCCCGGGTTTTTCTTCCCCATGCGGGAAAAGAACGTGAAGCGCCTGAGGCTGGTGAACTTTTTGTTCAGCAGGATCTTCTGAATACGCTTCAGAAACTGGTGGAAGCGGAAGAACAGGCGCTGCGTCAGAAAAAAACCAGGAAGGAAGCTATTTATGCTGCGCATACCCGTTTTTATACCGGAGATATCGCGCGGGAATTTGTTCGTGGCAGCAGGGAACAGGGCGGCCTGATCACAATGGAGGATCTGGCTGGCTGGAAAGTAATCGAAGAAGAACCACTCACGGTCGATTATAAAGGCATTACCGTATATAAATTGAAGCAGTGGACCCAGGGGCTCGTATTACTGCAGGCTCTGAATATGCTGGAAGAACTGGATCTCAAAGCTATGGGGTACAATTCCGCACGATACCTGCACACCCTGTTTCAGGTGATGAACATGGCTTTTGCCGATCGTGACTTCTATTATGGAGATCCGTATTTTCCGCCGGAAGAACCTGTACAGGGATTGCTGAGCAAGGCATATGCCCGGGAACGGATAAAAACCCTTGACCCGCACAAGAATAATGCACATGTTCTACCCGGCGACCCCTACCCCTTCCAAAATGCAACTAACCCTTACCATCACCTGATAAAGCCTGATACTGCTAAATCTATGGCAGCAATGCAGGTAGACGAAGAATACCTGAACCGCCTCCACCTCGGCACTACTACCATCGAAGCAGCGGATAAGGAGGGTTGGGTAGTTTCCATTACCCCCAGTGGCGGATGGATTCCGGCCTGTATTGCCGGGAATACAGGTATTGGTATGAGTCAGCGTCTTCAAAGTTTTGTGCTGGATTCAGCCTACAACCCGTTTAATGTTATTGAACCGGGAAAAAGACCCCGTGTAACGC
>JAEYRC010000311.1 GCA_023409675.1 Bacteroidota bacterium | reverse complement strand
TGAATAAGGCAAACGCGCCGGCCAATTCACTGCTTTACCAGGGTATATGGGCCTGCCTGCTGGTTTTCTCCGGAACATTCGATCAGTTGACGGATATGATCATTTTCGCGGTATTCATTTATTATGGCGCTACCGCGCTGGGTGTGTTTATTCTCCGCAAAAAGATGCCTGATGCGCACCGCCCGTATAAGGTATGGGGATATCCGGTTGTTCCGGCTATTGTTATTGTATTTTGTTTATCGCTCTTCTTAAATACGATCTTTTCAAGGCCACGTGAGGCGGCGATAGGGATGATTCTGATGCTGACGGGTGTGCCAATGTATTACTACTTTAAAAAAAGAAGGGATAAGGAAGGGTTGAATGCTGACCAGGAGATGAAATAGAAAAACATTTTCCGGCGGAGGAGAAAGGCATTTCCAGGCGGAGAAGAAAGGCATTTCCCGCAAATTACGCAGATAAACAGCCCGCAGATGGCGCAGATGAACAGCTGGTTCCCGTAGGTTGAGTTGATAAAGGCATTTCCCGCAGATGGCGCAGATAAACAGCCAGCAGATAGACGCGGATGAACAGCCAGCAGGTGGCGATGATAATTAGCCAGCGGATGGTGCAGATGAATTGCGTTTTATGTGGCGGATTTCAGGTTTTTCAGCATGTCTTCGGTCATTTCGGCCAGGGAAAAGTCGTGTTTCCAGCCCCAGTCGGTACGGGCTTCCGTATCATCGATGCTTTGAGGCCAGCTGTCGGCAATGGTTTGCCGGTAGTCGGGCTCATAGCTTATGCGGAATTCAGGAATATGTTTTTTGATTTCCGCGGCGATCTGCTCGGGTGAAAAACTCATTGCAGAAACATTATAGGAAGTGCGGATCTTCACCTGTTCGGCTGGCGCTTCCATCAGCTCCACTGTGGCTCTTATCGCGTCGGGCATATACATCATGGGCAGAAAACTATCGCTGCGTAAAAAGCAGGTGTATGCCTGTTCATCGAGGGCTTCATGGAAGATTTCTACGGCGTAGTCGGTGGTACCTCCGCCGGGGGCTGACTTATAGCTGATCAGTCCGGGATACCGCAGACTTCTCACATCCACACCAAAGCGCTGATGGTAATAGTTGCACCAGAATTCACCCGCCAGTTTACTGATTCCATAAACGGTTATCGGTTCTATAACGGTTTGCTGCGGGCACATGATCCTGGGGGAAGTGGGGCCGAAAACCGCGATACTGCTGGGCCAGTACACTTTATGCAATTGTTCTTCACGGGCAATGTCGAGCACATTCATCAATCCCTGCATATTCAGGCTCCAGGCAAGTTGCGGGTTCTTCTCTCCTGTTGCCGACAATATCGCTGCAAGCAGATAGATCTGGGTGATGTTCTGCCGGATCACCTGTACATGCAACATTTCCTTATTCATCACATCCAGCGAAACATAGGGACCGGTTCCTTTCAACAGGTCATTTTCTTCCCGCAAATCGGATGCGATAACATTGGCGTTACCGTAAATTTTGCGCAGGGCCAGCGTCAGTTCTACCCCAATCTGCCCTGATGCGCCAATAACCAGTATTTTATCTTTTACCATACAGTCCGTTAAGAAATGCAAACTAAATACAATAATACCATCCCCGGAAGAAAAATTCAATTCCGACCCTATGCTATGTATTTCATTAATGCCGATAGGTTTACCTTTGCGCTATGGAACCATTCTTACGTGAATTATTCAAAGATCAGTCGTACGACCCCCAAAATTTTTTCCTGATCGCCGGCCCCTGCGTGGTGGAAAGTGAAGAACTGGTACAAGGTGTTGCCGCTAAGGTTAGCACGATATGTAAACGACTGTGCATTCCGTATATATTCAAGGCCTCGTATCGTAAAGCCAACCGTACCAGCGCCGGATCATTCACGGGTATTGGCGATGAAACAGCTCTGGAATATGTTCAGCAAACCGGGCGTACCCAGCACGTACCCACCACATCCGATATTCATGCACATGATGAGGCCGCTCCTGCAGCCAAATATGTAGATGTTTTACAAATTCCCGCCTTCCTCTGCCGTCAGACTGATCTGCTGCAGGCCGCGGCTGCAACGGGCAAGATCGTCAATGTTAAAAAAGGGCAGTTCCTCAGTGGAGCCTCCATGAAATTTGCGGTTGAAAAGATTCGCAATGCGGGCAATGATAAGATCATCTTAACGGAAAGAGGCAATAGCTTTGGCTACCAGGATCTTATTGTTGATTTCCGGAATATACCGGTAATGAAAGCATTGGGTGTTCCCGTGGTAATGGATTGTACCCACAGTTTACAACAACCTAACCAGGTCAGTGGAGTAACAGGCGGTAATCCGGAAATGATTGGAACCATTGCCAGCGCTGCCATAGCGGCCGGTGCTGATGGGCTGTTTATTGAAACCCATCCCGATCCGGGATCAGCATTAAGCGATGGCGCTAATATGCTCAAACTCGACTTGCTGGAGGAACTGTTAACCAAACTGGTGCGGTTACGCAAAGCGGTAGTGTAGCTGAAGTGATCTATAACTGAGTTCCCACCGACCACATATTTCCTGCAAAGTCTTTAAAGGTGCCCCGCCGATCGGGATCGCCTTCATTATTTTTTGGTTTTTCAACGATCGTACAACCCGCGTTGATCGCTTTTTCGAAAGTTTCATCTGCATTGGGAACATACACGTGCATTACCAGCGTAATGGCAGGATACTGATCTGATGAATCCGCGAGCATAAGTACTGAATCATCAACCAGAATTTCCGCGTGCATGATCTTTCCATCGGGTCTGTTAAAACAACGGAGTTCTTTGGCGTCAAAGACCTTCTGCAGAAAATCAATCAATTTCCGGGCGTCATCTACAATGAAATACGGCGATACGGAATTGTACTCGGCCGGTTTAAAATTCTTATCCATTTAATATGAATTAATGTTTATGACAGTTAAAACGATTTGGAGATGGCTGTTTGTCTGTGGTCAGCGAACATCCGCTCAAAATCTGCACTCATATACAGGCATCGGCTGTTTGTATTTAATCTGCGAACATCTGCTCAAATCCGCGTCATCTGCGGGAAAGGCTGTTTGTATTCAAACATCAAACATCCGCTCAAAATTCGCGTCATCAGCGGGAAAGGCTGTTTGTATTCACCAGCGAACATCCGCTCACCTGCAGGAAAGGCTGTTTGAATCAGGGTATTTATTCGTACCTCAGTGGATTTCTTCTGAAAGAAAGAATATAACGTTTCATGTTCATCCAAAAAGCGAGGATGAAATACAGGATCAATGGAGAACCTGCCGTCAGAAAAGAAATATATATAAACCAGGTCCGGATACGAGTGGGTGAAATGCGCATGCGTTCACCGATGGCCGCGCAAACCCCGAAAAGTTTCCATTCAATAAAATAACGCAGCCGGTTCATAAAACTAATTTACAGAAAATCCGCTAAACATGGCATTTTTTGGTTAGGCATTAAAGGCATTTTTTGGTAAATTTGCACCAAATTTAACCGGGGCTGAGACCCTGTTCTTAAATTTTCCCTCCTGATATACAAGTATTTAAGGAATTAAAATTTTAAAACTGTCATCAATGGTATTCGACCTTGACCTTATCAAAAAGATCTATGCTGATCTGCCTTCCAAAGTCAGTTTTGCCCGAAAAATAACCGGTCAGCCCTTAACGCTTACTGAAAAGATCCTGTATTCGCATTTACCTGCCGAACCTGCGGAAGCCTATGAAAGAGGAAAAACCTATGTGGAATTTTCTCCAGACCGGGTAGCCATGCAGGATGCTACCGCGCAGATGGCCTTGTTGCAGTTCATGACCTGTGGGAGGGATAAGGTCGCGGTGCCGTCTACCGTTCACTGCGATCACCTGATCCAGGCCAAAACAGGCGCTGCTGCCGATCTTCAGCACGCACTTGAAATCAACAAGGAAGTATTTGAATTCCTGGCCTCTATTTCCAATAAATACGGCATCGGATTCTGGAAACCGGGCGCAGGGATCATTCACCAGGTTGTTCTGGAAAACTATGCTTTCCCCGGCGGAATGATGATTGGTACCGATAGTCATACCCCCAATGCCGGCGGACTTGGTATGGTGGCCATTGGCGTAGGTGGCGCGGATGCTGTGGATGTTATGGCCGGTCTTCCCTGGGAACTGAAGATGCCAAAAGTGATTGGTGTTAAGCTGACCGGGAAAATGAACGGCTGGACCAGCGCGAAAGATGTTATTCTGAAAGTGGCCGGTATCTTAACTGTTAAAGGTGGAACCGGAGCAATCATTGAATATTTCGGCGAGGGCGCTGAGTCGCTGAGTGCTACTGGTAAAGCCACCATTTGTAATATGGGCGCTGAGGTGGGCGCTACTTGCAGCCTGTTTGCATACGATGAAAAAATGGCCGGATACCTGCAGGCAACCGGACGTGAGAAAGTGGCCAAACTGGCTGATAAGGTGAAGGAACATCTGCGACCAGATGATGAGGTGTACGCTAATCCGGAGAATTATTACGACCAGCTCATCGAAATAAACTTATCTGAACTGGAGCCCCATGTGAATGGGCCGTTTACGCCCGACCTGGCCTGGCCGATCAGCAAGTTTGCTGATGCGGTGCGTACCAATGAATGGCCTCAGAAGCTGGAAGTAGCCCTGATCGGATCCTGCACCAACTCATCCTATGAAGATATCAGCCGTTCAGCTTCGCTGGCTAAACAGGCGGTAACCAAAAACCTTCGTACAAAAGCGGAATTCACGATCACCCCGGGTAGTGAATTGGTACGACATACCATTGAGAAAGATGGTTTTCTGAATACGTTTGACCAGATTGGCGGACTGGTACTGGCGAATGCCTGCGGACCCTGTATTGGACAGTGGGCACGGCATATTGATGATCCGAACCGTAAAAACTCGATCATCACCTCTTTCAACCGGAACTTTGCCAAGCGTAATGACGGGCTGGCCGCTACCCACGCGTTCGTGGCCTCGCCGGAAATCGTTACCGCATTTGCCATTGCAGGCGATCTGACCTATAATCCGCTTACCGATACCCTTCTGAATGAAAACGGAGACGAGGTAATGCTGGATGAACCGACAGGTGTTGAACTTCCTCCGAACGGATTTTCGGTTGAGGATGCCGGTTATCAGGCTCCTGCGGAAGACGGTAGTTCAGTAGAAGTTAAAGTTGACCCCGAATCGAACCGGCTCCAATTGCTTGAACCCTTTGCTGCCTGGGAAGGAACCGATCTCAAAGGACTAAAGCTGCTTATCAAAGCTAAAGGCAAGTGTACGACCGATCATATTTCGATGGCAGGACCATGGTTGAAATTCCGGGGCCATCTCGACAATATCTCCAACAATATGCTGATTGGCGCGATTAATTTCTTTAATGAAAAATCCGACTCCGTTAAAAATCAGCTTTCAGGTGAGTATGGTGCAGTACCTGCAACAGCCCGGGCCTATAAAGCGCAGCAAATTGGCAGCGTAGTTGTAGGAGATGAAAACTATGGCGAAGGGTCGTCGCGCGAGCATGCAGCCATGGAACCACGCCATTTAGGTGTTCGGGCGATCATCGTACGCAGTTTTGCCCGTATTCATGAAACAAACCTTAAGAAGCAGGGTATGCTGGCACTGACCTTTGCGAATAAAGAAGATTATGATAAGATCCAGGAAGATGATTCTATTGATATCAATGGGCTTACCGATTTTGCTCCCGGCAAATCACTGACCATGGTTTTACATCATCTTGATGGAACAAAAGACGAAATTGTTCTGAACCATACCTATAATGAACCTCAGATCGAATGGTTCAAAGCAGGCGGCGCGTTGAATGTTATCCGGGCCTCTATTGCCGGAGAAAATGTGAATAAAGGCTTAGCATAATAATTCAAAAGAATAGATAGCCCACGGAACAGCCCGTGGGCTTTTTTTATGCCCCTACTCTTTCCAGTCTAATTGCACGTTCAGCCAGAAATAAAAAAAATGTTTCCATCCGAAGATGAAAACATTTTCTAAAACTGAATGAAAACAATATGCGATGAATTATAAGCTCTTGACGGTCGAAGGATGACCGGCTATAAATTGCTATAGAGCCTTACATGAAGCGGGTCGCTTCTAACCGAATTACTTGCGGGTATAAGCAACCTGTTGTTCCGCAACGGATTTTGGCCGAATCAGGTAGTAACCGCCAAACAATACTGCCGCAAAGAACAGGTCGCCAATAATGAAGTTACCGGCAAAGCCATGAATGAGCCCGCCATCACGGTAGAAAATCAGGGCATCAATATAGCACTGAACAAGACCTTCAATTGTTTTTGGCCGGGCAAAACCACCACCGCCAATCCAAACCATGAAATTGGAAATGATAAAGAATAATCCGGAGCCGGAAATGGTGAACAGGGCAACATTTTTAAAGTTGATCTTCTTCAGGAAAAATCCGAATACCGTGATAAGCAGAAAGCAGAAGTACAACTGCCACTGACCGGCGTATATGCCTTTAATGTCAGTTACACCCGCCATATATAAGCCCTGGAAGAGCAGATCGGAAAGAAATAAAGAGAATATCGGGAAAGACAGCGCCCAGCGTTTGTCCTTTATCATTGCTCCGCCAAACAGGGCCATGGCCATCTGTGGGGCAAATCCGGCAGGACGCATAGGGATAAGCCGGTATAAAGCCGCAACAACAATCAACAGGATCAGGACATAAATCGTATTCTTTGACAATTTCATATTTTCTGATTAGGTCACAAAAGTAAAGAATTCAACAGGCATATTCGGGGTAAAAATCAGGAATTTTCCTCCGGCACAGTAGCCCTGAAAATTTTAGCTGAAGATTCAGCCTGAATGCTGCCGGTCATCCCCGGCAATAAAAGCGCTGCATCTCCGGAATTCAGTTTCAGCGAAGCTGTTTCATCGGAGACTGTTACCGGCCCTTTGTAAACAAACAGGATATCCGGAGCGGAAGTATGCAAGGGAACTTTTGAATGCGGTTCAGCATCTATCCTGCTGATCTGAAAATCATTGACGGGCGTAGGATAAACTTTTTCCTGTTCGCCCTTTCCATGGATAATCTCTGGCAATACCGCTTCAAAACGAACATGCTTCATCAATTCGGCAACATTAATGTGCTTGGTCGTTAAGCCTCCCCGCAGCACATTATCTGAATTGGCCATCAGTTCCATATTCCAGCCTTCCAGGTAGGCATGAAGAATGCCGGCATCCTGAAAAATGCCCTCCCCTTCTTTTAACTGAACCAGGTTCAATATGTATACGGAAAATATGCCCCTGTCGGCATCATTGCCCTGGTTAAAGGTCAACGCGGCACGGGCAGCCCAGAAATCTTCCTGGTCTTTGTGCAGGCTCCCGGCTTCATATAAAGGAATGATCCTGTTCAACAGGGGTTGCAACATTTCATTTACCCGGTCCTGCGGCAGGTACATGATGTATTCATACAGTCCGCGGTAACTCCCTTTCTGATACTCTTCCAGCAATTCTGCGAATTCGGGCACCGCCCGCAGTATGGCTTCCATCAACGGTGGCGATTTGAACCCATGCAGCAACCAGAACTCACTCAGCGCTACCATTACTTCCGGCTTATGATTAACATCCTTATAGTTACGGTCTGGAGCATTCAGGGCGATACCCAAAATGTTTTCCTGCTCGAACCCGAGCGCAGCCGCGGATCGTGTGGGATGTACCTGAATGGAAAGCATCTGCTTTACATCGAGCACTTTCAACAGGTAAGGTAAACCGGCAAATTCCCGTAACACCCGGCCGCCCAACAGTTCATCGGGATGCTCCTGAATCATCTGCTGCAATGAAACCGGCTGCTCATCTACCCTGATCACAGATGGCGCGCTGGGATGAGCGCCCATCCAATATTCCGCAAAGGGCTTATCACCCGATTCAGTCTGGTTTAACAACGCCGGCAACAGGGTATTTCCTCCCCATGAATAGTGTTGAACCACACCGTTCAACCGGTACATCTTCGTATTCTTATTCATTGTTGCAATATGCGTATTATATAAACACTTTCAAAGAATGAAGCGGTTTATTCAAAAAGGCAGATATGGTGAGCGTCTTGCGGTATTTTACCTTGAAAGCTGGGACTTCACCATTCTGGAATGCAACTATAAATTTTCGTATTATGAAATTGACATCATTGCCTGTTCGGGAAACATCCTTCATTTTGTTGAAGTGAAAACCCGGTCGGATACGCGCTATGGTTATCCGGAAGAAAGTGTTTCAAGGAAGAAAACGGAACATATCTTAAAGGCTGCGGAATATTACCTGCATGCACACCCGCAGTGGAAACGGGTAAATTTTGATATCATATCCATTATAACAGGTAACGGAAATACGGAGGTGCTATTTATACAGGATGTCTTTTAACCATATCATCCGGCAATATGTAGATAAAACATTCACCGATGGTGAAAATTATTTTTCGCGGACGCTGAAAAAAATAACTTTCGATTTCATCATTTCCACCAGCCTGAACGTTGCGGGACAAAAATCGAGGTTTTGTTTGAAGATATGCATATAGTCGACCATACGCTTTTTGGTATGATGCGGAAATCCCGAACAATCTTTTGGACGGATGGGATAGATCCTGCATTTATTGTCGAGCATATTCAGAAACTGGCAGGGTTGTTTTTTATTCACCCAGTCGCCATTTTTATCTTTATACAGCCATTTTGTTTTGAAGGCATCGACAGTCATTCCAAAATGCGTCGCAATACGCTTCATATCCGAAGCGGTATAGGTTGGCGTCATGGTTTTACAACAATTCGCGCAGGAGAGGCAGTCCACCTCCTGCCACATTTCCAGGTCGGTAGCCAGTGCAAGACGGTCTAAACCACGGGGTGGATTTTTTTCAAGTTTGGTTAGAAAACGTTTTAAGCCCGGCTTTTGCTGTTTTACATTCTTTCTGAACAAACGCAGATTTACTTTCTCCATATTTAAAGTAATCGATAAATTGTAGGCCTGCAATCTAATTGAATTTATCAATTAATATTCTTCGCGGTGCCGTTTAATTATGTGGGAAGTATATAAAAGAGGATACCGGGCTTACCTTCAACTCGAAAAAGCATTAGCTGATCATTCGGTTGAAGCATATATGCACGACCTGGAGAAATTAACAACCTGGTTGTCGTTACAGCCGGGTTCTTATACCCCCGCAACAATCAGTACAGGTC
>JAEYRC010000282.1 GCA_023409675.1 Bacteroidota bacterium | reverse complement strand
AACCGTTAAACGAAATGGCTATGCAATCCTGAATGCCGATGATGACCTGGTTTATGGTTTACGCAAGGGCCTCGATTGCAATATTGCCCTCTTTAGTATGGATGAGCATAATCCGAGGATAAAGCAGCATAGTACATCAGGTGGATTGGCGGCGGTATATGAGAACGGGTATGTGCCCCTGCTGAAAGGAACCTGGAAAATCAGGATCGAAAAGGTGGCTGAGATTCCTTTAACCTTCGGAGGTAAAGCCGTGCATAATATTATGAATACCCTTCCCGCAGTGCTGGCTTCCTATCTTTTCAAGATTATTAAAGTAGAAGATATTCGCCTGGCGCTGCAGACTTTCCTGCCCTCACCCGTACAAACTCCCGGTCGTTTAAACCTGTTCCAGTTCAGGAATTTTCAGTTCCTGGTTGATTTTGCCCATAACCCGGCAGGGCTGCAACTGCTTTGTGATTTTGTCAATAAGCTGGATGGAACCCCGAAAGTGGGGATTATCAGTGGTACGGGCGATCGCCGCGATGAAGATATCCGGGAGCTGGGTAGAATATCAGCGCGGAGTTTCGACGAAATTATTATCCGGCAGGATAAGAACCTCCGCGGGCGGACGGCAGACGAAATCGTTGATCTGCTGATTGAAGGAATCAATGAGGCAAAGACCAAATTAAATCCAACTATTACGATTCATAACGAAAAAGAGGCTATTCTCTATGCCTATAGAAACGCGCGGCCGGGATCGCTGATCACCATTATGTGTGATGTGGTTCCTGATGCACTCGATTTCATCAAAAAACTGAAGGCTGAAGAGGATGCCGAACCCGTTAATACAGAAAGCGGAAAATAATTGAATCGGAAAGCAAAATTCATTTGGAACATTTTTGAACACCCCGTATTTTTGCACTCCTTTTGGTGAAAGCCAAATCTGGTGGTCCTGCTGAAAAGCAGGTATTTTGCCCGATAGTATAATGGTAGTACGACAGATTTTGGTTCTGTTTGTCTTGGTTCGAATCCAGGTCGGGCAACAAACGCTTCCGCTAATTCCGGAAGCGTTTTTTTTATCCGGGATATCCTGTTGCTGTACATCATTTCTTCTCATCTCCCCTCCTTATCTGTTACGGAATCATTTACGAAGTATGTAAAATCAATAGTCCTTCCCGGATTCCATTCAAAAATCTACACTTAATGGATGAAATACATCAACGGATCAGTGTGCCTTTTTTTCAGGTATTATAAGGCAGAAATTGATAGAAATTATTCATCATGAAAACGCTACTGTTTTGTTGCGCATTTATAATAGCATTTCTTCCGTCTACTGCCCAGAAAAAAACACCAAAAGTAAGCGAGGTCACCAGCACGGTTGACTCAACACTGAGCCTGTTACGTTACGTGTTAAAAAAGAAAAAGGAAGTCAAAGAAATAACCGACCAGTTAGGGGGCGAGAAGAAAGAGAAAGCAAAAAAGAAAAAAGCCGGTGACGCAGAGCCTGAACAGGCAGAACCCGAGAGTATCGACGACAAACCGGTATCCGCCGCGGGAAGTATATCCCCATCAGCCATTCATATTGATGCTGATTACTTTGGAGACTTTGTTATGAATGCGGCAGTTATTCAAAAAAATAACAGCACCGCGCTGATCAGCGGATCGGGTGAATTTATTATTCCCTATAATACGATGGAATTTTCAAACCAATATCCTTACGGATTCTTTAGTGCATATGACCGTAACGCCGGAAAGACTTATATGCTCAATGCGCAGGGAAAAAAAATCTGGGATATACCCAATAAACCTTTAGGGGAAGCCTACGATGACCGGTATAAACTGAATCAGTATGGGCGTTTTGTATCCTATATGGATAATGATATGAAGACATTATACATACTTGATTATTCCGGAAAATTGTATACGATTTCGGACGACCAGAATGTAAAATCACCCGACCCACATATAAACAAAGGGGTACTGCTACCAATAAAAAACAACAAGAATATTTTCGGATATAAAAATCTGGATAATAAATGGGTGATCCAACCTGCCTTTGATGAAGCCTGCGCTTTTTCAGAAGGTATGGCGGTGGTGGGTAAAAAAGATGAATTCGGCGTTATACAATACGGCTATGTTAATGAAACAGGAAAGCTGGTTATACCGCTGCAGTATTCCATGAAACCCGGAAACTTCAAAGGTAACCGGGCCCTCATTGAACCCAAATCAGGGAATACCGCCGGAATTTCATATGCGATCATCGACAAAACAGGCAAGACATTGTTTACAGCAACATCAGCGGAGATCCGGCAAGGCAAACGCGCAGGTATTTACAGGAATGATGCTGGTCAGCCTTTTTTGCATGGTTATACGATGGATGGAAATGGAACAATTATGGACAGCGTGGGTAACGCTGTTTCCGCAGCCTCCTTTGCCCGGGAATGGGGGTTACCTGAGCGTATCCGATTTTCATGGAGATCTCCTTCCCTGCGTACCAGCAATCTTTATATATTACCATCCGCATTGCCGGTTATGTATTATAACGGATCGAACCGCGAGTTTCAGGTACCTACCATTGGATTCATCCGGATGGATACAAAAAAGGTCACTCCCGCTGTTTTTTCTGTCCTGGGCCACTTCGATCCAAAAAGCCGGCTTGCCTATGCGAAAATGCAGATTGGTATCGATCCTAATAAACTATCTTCCTTTCGTGAAGGCTATATCAATGAAGACGGTGTGTTCGTGATCGTTAAGAAGCAGGAGAGTGAATGGTAACTCAGCATTTTGAAGATCCATCATTCATTCGGGTTTTAGCGTTCATACCATTAAATCGACCGGTTCATCATGATATTATCGCATTTCATCCTAAAACACTTTTCTTCATCCACTGGTTTAATCATATTTGCAACGTATTCGGGAAAGGAATACATCCATCTAATGCAGGGCCGCGCGGTGCCCGTAGTTTTTTACTGCTTTGCTTAACGATGAGTGAACTGTGATTTCTTCTACGTCAAGCATGTCAGCAAGCTCCGTTCCTGTTAATGCTTTTGATTGTTATAAAGCAGGTTAAACTTCTGCCGAACTCTATTGAATTGTAGCAATAAACAATGCGTCAGCACATCAGTATCCAATGATAGAAATCCGGTATACATTTCTTTCATACGGAGAATTACGCTGCAGCATCTAACCTGCCCCTAAAGTACTTTGCCATGCCCTACGCCGGTCACCTGTAGAACAACACTTTACTTTCACCTGAAGAACAATAGCACATTATTCAATTTAAAATAAACCCCGGTCAATCATTTTGTATGAAGAAGAGTTTCAAAACTACGCGTAAGAACATCCGAACCAGTACAGCATTAATGGTGATGTTCACGTTATTATCACTGGCACTTTTTTCCTTTACCGTGCGCAAAGTATATTCTGATGAACTCCTGAAGCAGCTGGGTATATCCAAATCAGCAGCAGAAGAGAAGATCAGCCGCAGTATCCTTGGAGGTTATATCGACGCCTATGGACTTAAAAATATCCGCAACATTGCAGCGGGTAATCGATCCGCATTAACGACCGAACTGCTTCAATACACCCGAAAGTATCTGGAATCCCCTGAATTTAACCAGCAATACCAGGCACTCCGTGATTCCCGCAAACCCCAATTACAGCCATTGCAAACCCCGGAAGAAATGCAGCAGGAAATTATTGAAAGCTCTAAAAAATCAATAGCTGAACTTGAGACAAACATGAAGACAGCAGATGAGTCTACCAAAGAAATCCTGAAGGGGGTACTGGAAACTGTAAAAAAACAATTAAAGGATATGGAAGATCCTAAAAATCCGGCTATTGAAGGCTATAGAAGCGGCTATCCTTCTATGCTGAAAAGCCGGGATGAAATGCACCGCAGAGATCTGGCAGCCTGGGAGCAGGAATATCCGGAGAATCCAAATGGCTATATCAAAATTCGCTTACAGCAATTTATGCATGAAACGTCGGATATTGATTTTGATGCTACCCTTTATGAAAAGAATGGCCGGCAGTATTTTTCCAATAAGGCATATGAAGCTAAAAGCAATCGATGGAAAATGGCTTTTCGTGCCGGCAAAGATGTGGTAAATCCTGCACGCCAATTTGTATCGGAATGGATGAACAGCCTTCCCTGATAACATCACCAGGTCAGCCGCTTTGCAGCCGGTTTAAGTAGCAATGAATACAATTCGGCTTTACCATTATTCAATTCATAATAAACTTTTCCGGACACTTCAGCGGGGCATGTATACATTGTCTGTACTGAAGATACCTTTTCCTAACGTCAATCAACAAATGCTGTTTATAAGTAGATGCCATGCCGTATCGCATACATTACCAGTCCTACCCTGCTCTTCACATCGAGTTTGGTAAACAGGTTATCCCGAAGATTATCGATGCTGCGGGGATTGAGTTTCATTCGGGCAGCAATTTCCTTATAGGTCATCTCCGAACAGATCATCTTCAAAAAAACAATTTCCGTATCGTGAAGAAGGGTATGACGCAACTGAAAATTATTCATCCCGTCTTTCCGGAACAGGTTAAGAAGTTTGCCGGTAGAATTATGTGAGTAATAGAACCCGGAATGGATCACTGAATCGATGGCCTGTTTCAGCTCACCCGGATGCACATCCTTGCGTAAAAATCCCTTTACGCCGAGGTTCAATAAGCGCAGCAGGGTTTGTTCCGTATCGTACATGGTCAGCATCAGGATATGAATCTCCGGATGATGGTCGAGCAGCCATCGCGCGGTATCATATCCGTTCATGTCGGGCATATTCAGGTCGAGTAAAACGATATCGGGAACAATGCCGGATTCTATTTCGCCAATAAGTTCCTTACCCGTATTTGCCTGGGTGATGACGCGGCAATTGTCGAAACTGTTGACCAGGGTGGCCAGAGCGCCTCTGAGCAGGATATGATCATCTGCCAGAGCAATCGTGGTGGTTTTGAGCTTTTCCATATGTTAGGTGTTGATGAACGCAGGAGGGGGTATTTGCCCGGTCATCTCATTCACTTCTCTTGCAAATACGGCTACTAAAATACCTTCAACTTTAAATTTGTAGATGAGTATTACACGGAAAGTGGGAAAGAAAAACACAGGGCAATGCGGATCACTTAACCCTTAGCGGCAGTATAATCAGCACCAATTACACAGTGAAAAGAAATGGAATAGCATCATAACCCGCTACTTGAGCGTTTATTATTTCAAATAAATGGGGTTGAAAGGTATGTTTAGTCGAAATCGATCTCACGAACACGATCGGCAATCATCAGGCGGCCTGCCGTTTTTGCCTGTATTTCTTCAATGCTTACTCCAGGAGCATGTTCAAGTAAAAGAAACCCTTCGCCGGGAACAACCTGCAAAACCGCTAAGTCGGTAACGATCTTTTTTACACAGCGTATTCCGGTTAAAGGAAGTGCACATTCGGGCAGTAATTTGGATTCGCCCTTCGGATTGGTATGCATCATGGCAACAATAATATTGCGGGCACTGGCCACCAGATCCATTGCTCCACCCATCCCTTTCACCATTTTTCCCGGTATCTTCCAATTCGCAATATCACCCTGCTCCGATACCTCCATCGCACCCAAAACTGTAAGATCAACCTTACCCGCCCGGATCATACCAAAGCTTTCGGCACTGTCGAAAAAAGCGCCTCCGGGAACTATCGTAACCGTTTCTTTTCCGGCATTGATGAGGTCAGCATCCACTTCCGATTCTGCAGGATAAGGCCCGATGCCTAACATCCCGTTTTCGGATTGCAGCATGATGTTGATTCCCTTTGGAATGTAATTGGCCACCAGGGTCGGAATTCCGATTCCCAGGTTTACGTACATCCCATCCTGAAGTTCGCGGGCGATGCGCCGGGCTATGCCAAATTTATCTAAAGCCATAGTTATTCTGTTGAGATCAGTTGCGGGTTACCGTTATTTTTTCTATCCTTTTTTCATAGTCATTGCCCTGAAAAATGCGGTGTACATATATGCCGGGAATATGGATTTCATCCGGATCAAGTTCACCGGGTTCTACCAACTGCTCCACTTCCGCGATGGTGATATTTCCGGCCCGGGCCATTGACGTCGAAAAATTCCGGGTGGTTTTACGAAACACCAGGTTGCCCATGCGATCGCCCTTCCAGGCTTTTACCATAGCAAAGTCGGCATGCAGGGCCAGTTCCATCAGGTACTGGCGACCGTCAAATTCCCGGATCTCTTTATTATCTGCTACTTCGGTACCAATACCTGCCGGTGTAAAAAATGCAGGAATTCCCATACCGGCCATTTGTATCCGCGTGGCCAGCGTGCCCTGGGGAATGAGTTCAACTTCCAGTTCACCATTCAGCAACTGCCGTTCGAATTCACTGTTCTCGCCCACATAAGAACTCATCATCTTTTTGATCTGCCGTGTTTTTAACAGCAATCCCAAACCGAAATCATCGACACCGGCATTGTTACTGATACAGGTTAGCCCGCTGACGCCCTTATCGCGAAGCGCCAGTATACAGTTTTCAGGAATGCCACATAATCCGAAACCGCCAAGCATGATCACCGCTCCATCCTGAATATCACTGATGGCATGTGCCGCCGACTGAACTACTTTATTCATATTAACGTTTTAAGGTCTTGCGGTGGTGTCGCCGCGCTGTTCGTATGATTGTATTTTAAGCCGGTCGCCATAAGCGGCCAGAGAATCAAAAACAACTGATGATAGATCGGGCCGTTTTAGATAGAATTTCATGCTTGAGATAAATTCCTCTTTCGAAATACCATGGATAGCGAAAACCTGACCATAGAGTTCGAATTTTTTCTGTTCCCGCACCGACATGGCGGTATCCCGAATAAATTGCTGGGCAAATCGTTCGGCCTGGATCATATCCCACAACACCAGTTTCCATTGCTCACCCTGAATAACATCAGCCGGTATTTTTGCCTGGTTGGTACAGGCTGCCAGCAGCAATAGCGCTACAATCCACTTCCTCATTTCAATTCCTGTTTATAGGTATTGGCATTGCTGACATCAATCCGCACCAGCATTTCCCGTATGCGTGCTTTTTCTTCCGGACTCGCGTTCTTAAAAATTCGAACGATCTCGGTGGTTTTACCCTGCAGGAAAAACGGAATGATCATGGTATTATTCGATTCGGCATAAAGCGTATGCAGAATATTAATAGCGGATAGGATGCCGGCTCTTGCTTCTGTTTCATTTTCATACAAGTTATCGAGGCCTTTACGGTAATAATTGTAGATCGCCTCGTGTATCAACGCATAACGACTGTTGGTCATGTTCTCCATCAGCCAGTACCGGTTGCGGAGTCCGTCGAACGCCCGCCACCCCGTAATATCGCGGCCGTCGGGTGCATTGTTAACGATATTCTGTGCCTTTTGAAAATAGGGATCTCCGCCCCGCAGGGAAAAAGAATCGTAATCCATCCCCAAAATGATATAGACATAATAAGCCAGGGAAGCAGCCAGGTTGCTGATCAGCCCATCGGAGCCCGATATCCGGTTTTCATTAAAATCTATATTTTGAAATTCAATATAGCGGAACGTAAAGGCTTCATCCTGGAAATTGATCAAAGGTGATTCATAGGTGCTGTTGTAGACCGGACGGGCAGCCTGTACGGTGAGTACGGCTTTATACACATTATCCTGTCCTTCAACAATATTCACCAGAAAGTTGCAATTAATCTTTTCGTGCGGCTGATAGGTATCATCCGTCCACTTGCGGTTATTCAGGAAATTATGCAGGGCAGTTTGCAGCGTTTGAAATACCTTTTTATCTACCGTTGAGCCGACCCGGCTCGAATTAATGGTAATACGGGCCTGAAGTTCCTGCGCGGATAGCCCATTTGCAAGTCCTGTACACAGGATGAGTCCGAATAACAGCCTTCTACACATGATGCATCATTTTTATAGTATCAACAATATCCCGGGCTACCTGTTGCTTTGATCCAACAGGGTATTGCTGCTCGCTGCCATCGCGCTTCAGCAGGGTTACCTTATTGGTATCGTGTCCGAATCCGGCCCCTTCATCATTGAGGGAATTGAGCACGATCAGGTCAGCGTTTTTGGAATGCAGTTTTTCGCGGGCATGCTCCAGTTCATTGAATGTTTCCAAAGCAAACCCGACCAATAATTGCCTGGGTTGTTTTTGCTCCCCTAGTGTTTTTAAAATATCCGCCGTCTTTTTTAATTCGAGGGTCAGTGCCTGGCCGTTTTTCTTAATCTTCTGATCCGACACCTGTGCCGGTGTATAATCGGCAACCGCTGCTGAAAGGATAAGAATATCGGCAGCATCGGCATATTCCATACAACGTTCAAACATTTGTCTGGCGGTTTGTACGCGGTGCAGGGTAATTCCCTGTTCATCAACCTGTAATGCTGAAGGGCCCAGTACCAGGTGAACCTGTGCGCCGCGATTAGCCAGTTCACGGGCAATGGCCACGCCCATTTTTCCGGAGGAATTATTACCTATAAACCGCACAGGATCGAGAGGCTCGTGGGTAGGACCAGCCGTTACCAATACCGTTTTCCCGCTAAACTCGGTGGATTTTTCCAGCATGGAGGAAATGAATTCCAGGATCTGATCCGGTTCAGCCATTCTGCCGGGACCGTTCAGTCCGCTGGCCAGTTCGCCCGTCTCAACCGGTATTACCCGATTCCCAAACCGGGTTAAACGTTCCAGATTTTCACGAGTTGAAGGGTGTTTCCACATATCTTCATCCATAGCCGGCGCCACCACCACCGGGCAGGTAGCCGATAGATATGTCGCCATTAAAGGGTTATCGCAGAGGCCATTGGCCATTTTAGCCAGGGTGTTGCAGCTCAGTGGCGCGATCAACAGCACATCCGCCC
>JAEYRC010000249.1 GCA_023409675.1 Bacteroidota bacterium | reverse complement strand
CGGTACCACCTACGATAATATCCGCAAAGACACCTGTGCCCGCGGAAAATGCAATGGCAAAAAACTGGTCGACTATGAAACTTACCTTAAGCAGCGAGAAGAAACGGGAAGAACGGAAACCGTTACCGCGTTGAACGACGATATGCCCACAGCACCCATTTCAACGAATTAAATTACATGATTTTACCGTTAACAGATATACGAAAACTACTGGCCGGCTTCTACCACCGGGCATGTCTTGACAGTTCTGTTGATATGATCGAATTCACGGAACTGCTGGAATACCTGGCAGGTGTATTCGGAAAGGTGAATGCATTTCACTGCTGGACCAGTATTAGGTTGGATAGCAGGAAATACAACCGTGCACCATATGATCAATACCTTTCAGATCTGAGAGCGGCATTTTACACGTTGCTTACTGAAAAGATTCATGCTGAAATAAAGTCGGAACAACTGAGCAGGGAAGAGGCTGGTCAACGATGGCAGGATTATTTTTTCGAAGCCCTTACAGCCTGGTGTACACCGGTATATTCAGAAATGATCCAATGGGAAGAGGAGATCAGGTTGGCTGATCCCACGGTGCTTACGGATGCTAAATACCTGGTACGACTTATTTATGAGGACCGCTGGGCCGATACCTATACCACCCTTACCCGCTTTGTTGAACTTTCCCGGGATAAACATGTTTCCTGTGCTTTCTACCTGGCCCTGGCACAGATAAAATTATATTACTTACAGGATTATCCGCTCGCCGCTGAACACATCACACAGGCTAAAAAAGTATGCCCTCAGCATCCGGCAATTCCCCGGGTTGAAGGTGAATATTTTATAAAGATGCGTGAACTTGAAAAGGCGAGAAACCTGATCAGTGAAGCGCTATCCCTGGAGCCTACCCATCCGCTTAATTATATCACAATGGGCATGTCGTATAAAGCCGATGATAAGCTGGATGCTGCTGAACAATGGATACAGGATGGTGAAGCTATCAATTTCATGTATGGGGAACTTTATCTGAAGTACACTGAATTGCTCATCGATACCCGCAATGCACTGAAGCGGGAAGACATGATCGGGGACTGGATCCGTAAGCTAAATTTACTGGAACCGCCGGCACCGGGGAATAATTTCTTATACACGATCTTGCGCTATGCAGGTTCTGCATACCTGGCAGCAAATGACCATGCCCGGGCTATTGACTTTTTCAATAAAGCTATTGCGCTTGATCCAGTGTTGCCGGGTGCATATCTTGATCTGGCAAATCACTATGTTGAGCAGCAGGAATATTCCAAAGCAGAAGAATATTTCCGCAGGGCTATACAAACGGATGAGCGAAATTATGATCCGGTATGGGGACTGGCAGGCTTATTTGAAAAGCAGGAACGCTGGAATGAAGCCATTGACTATTTTTCGAAAGGTTTTCATTTAAGACCGCTCTGGAATGGATGGATCCATAATTCTGTGGGGGTGATCTATTTCAGATTGAATGATTTTGAAAAGGCGCGGGAGCATTTCACGCTGGCCATTGAAAGTTATCCGGGCGACCCCATTTATTATGATAACCTGACCGATACGCTGGAAAAGCTGGGCAGAGCAGAAGAATCCGCAGCGGTGCTGCTGTCGAAATACCATCATAATCCACAAGATGCGCATACTGCTTTCGAACTTGCAGAGCACTATTATAAGCAGGCCGACTATACAGCGGCCAAACGGTTTGCTCGTCTTGCCGCCGATGCAGATCCGCAGAATGTTCAATATGCTGAAACACTCGGACTTACAGAGGAAGCGCTACAGGAATATTCAAATGCTGAGCAATTATTTCTGAAAATCTATCATCAAACGCCAACCTACTTAACAGCAAACCGGCTGGGTATTTTTTATTATAACCGTGGACGATATGATGAAGCTATTGCTTATTACCAAAAAGCGATCAGCTTAAGGCCAGATGATGGAGTGTTGTTTGAAAACATTGCTCTGGCTTATTCTAAAAAGGGCGATATTCAACAGGCGATAGAACAATATAAACGCGCTGTTCAACTCCGCCCTGATGCGGCCTCATTATATTATGCGCTTGGACAATTATATGAATCAACTGACCCGGTTACCGCCTCGGAGTATCATCGTAAAGCAACGGATTACGACCAGGGCGGCAGCTATCATAATTACCTGGGTTCATTTTACTACAATCTGGGCAATTATGAGGAAGCATTGAAGTGGTTCCGGCAGGCGGTGGAACTCGATCCGGGAGCAGTGAACTACCGGCTATGGTTAACTGCCTGCCTGAATAAACTTAACCTGTTAGAGGAATCCCGGAGTATTATTCAGGCCCTTGCTGATCAATATCCCGATAATCCGGATTACATCCTGCGATTGGCTTATGTATTATTCCGGATGAAGAACTATAAGGAGGCCTGGCATCATTTTAACCGGATTGAACAACACTATTTGACTGATCCATCTTTTCTGGAATGGTATTCCGCGGCCAGTTTATTCCTTGGCAATAAGGTGCGGGCTGATGAACTGGAAGAGGATATGCTGAAGATCGCGCCAAATACAGCCGGGTTTTATTTTGATTCTGCCCTGATGTATTATGAAAGCCGGTTACCCGATGGTCTTCAGCGGGGTGTTCATCGTCTTGAAAAAGCCCTGTCGCTGGAACCTGGAAATTCTGCTTATTACCGGATATCAGGCAATTGCCACAAGTTACTCGGTAACCGCGATGAGGCCGCAAAAGCTTTTATACAGGCGCTGGAAGTAAATCCGGATGACCATATAGCGCACAACGATTATGGTGTATTTCTTTATGAAAGCGGTCGATATGCTGAAGCCATTGAAGAATACAACAAAGCTATAAGCCTGCAGGATACTCCATTATACCAGAGTAACCTTGAACTGGCCCGGCAGGCAGTTGGCAACCCGATGGGCCATAATTTACAGCACTCTAACGGATAAGCACATTTCTGTATTATTGCTGCTGATGCATTGGAAGCGTTACAATAAATGTTGAGCCCTCATCAGGCCGACTAAGCGCTGATATATATCCGTTATGTTCTTCCACAATGCGTTTACATAGTGCCAGCCCTATACCGGTGCCTTCAAATTCGGTGTTCCGGTGTAAACGGGTAAACATGCCAAAGATCTGTTCGGCATATTTCTGATCGAACCCTATTCCATTGTCTTTGATGAAAATCCTGCAGTAACCGGGTTTGCCCCGGCCTTTTTTCTCATCCGGCATTTCGGTATAGATGTGAATGACCGGTGGTTTTTCAGGCCGGCTGTATTTAATGGCATTATGAATGAGGTTAAAGAACAGCGGGCGTATCAGGCCCGGATTAGCCATGAGCTGGGGTAGGGGATCAATGGTAATGCCCGCGGAGGAACGTTCGGTTTCTTCATGTAGTTCCAGCAATACTTCCTGCAGCAGGTCGTTAAGGTTGCAGGGGCTGAATGGAATTTTCTCCGTAGATATCCTGGAAAAGGTGAGGATGTCTTTGATCAGGTTTTCCATTCGCTCGCCTGCCTGCTGAATTTTACGGATATACAGGCGCGTAACTTCCTGATGCTGATCATTGCGAAATTTCAGAAACAACCGGTCACTGAATATCATGATCTTACGCAGCGGTTCCTGCAGGTCATGTGATGCCATGAAAGCAAAGCGGTCCAGCTCTTTATTCGCTGATTCAAGCCGGGCTATATTTTCAAGCAACTGGCGGTTCAGTTCCTTTACCTTCTCCTCAGAAATGATGCGTTCATTGATCTCATTCTCCAGACTTTTATTGATGGCAACCAGCCGCTGTTCCTGAGCAACGAGCCTATGATTTTTACGGTACAGGTCAACGAATACCGCCACTTTTGCCCGCAGCAGTTCGGGGTTGATAGGTTTATAAATATAATCCACCGCGCCGGACCGGTATCCTTTAAAAATATTTTCTTCCCCGTAATTATTTGCAGTAATGAAAATGATGGGAATGTGTTTGAGCTTTTCTCTTTCATAGATCAGTGCCGCTG
>JAEYRC010000141.1 GCA_023409675.1 Bacteroidota bacterium | reverse complement strand
CTTACCGGGCGACTCCACATATCGCAATGCCTGTGTTGCCCCAACCTCAGAAGTGAAGTAGCCCAGCAGGGTCAGCTCTTTCATCATCCTGAAATAATGCGCCGGCTCATCATTCTTTTTATTTTTGGTATAGTCGCGCTGTGTTTTATCCAGCTCTACCAACAGCGCATGCCGCTCTTCGGGTGTTCCATCTACAAAAGATTTATCATGTTTTTTCCTGAATTCTTCATTCAGCGTGTTCATGCCATCGCGAAAAATCTTCTGATCATCTTTAGTATAGCAATCGTTCACCATTACGGTCATGAAGCTTCCTACACCGGCTGCCTTAGCACCGGGTGTACTGGTTTCCGGTAAGATGGTTTCAGCAATTTCATCAAGCAAACGGATATCGTTCTCCGTAAACTCAGCGCCGCCACCGTACTTCTTATCTGCGGGCGTACAGCCTTCGAGGAAAATATTGGCCCCGATGATTGTTCCGCCCAAAAGCAGGCTCACCCGGGAAATGGCTTCTCTTCTGTTCATATGTGCAGGTTTATCGGGTTCTTAAAGGTTTTGTTTCTTCAATTCGGAAACGGCAAAATCTACCGCCCTGGCTGTTAATGCCATATAGGTAAGGGACGGGTTCTGACATGCAGCCGAGGTCATACAGGCGCCATCCGTTACAAATACGTTTTTAGCTTCCCAAACCTGGTTATGGCCGTTTAGTACACTGGTCTTAGGATCTCTGCCCATGCGTGCCGTACCCATTTCATGAATTCCCATTCCCATTGCATAACCGCCATCATATGTATTGACATTTTTTATACCCGCAGCTTCCAGCATCTCCTTTGCATCCTCCATCATATCCCGGCGCATCTTCTGTTCATTCTCCTTGATTTCTGCATCGATGGCCAGTACAGGAAGACCCCACTTATCTTTTTTATCTTTATCAAGCGTAATCTTATTTTCATGATAAGGAAGTATCTCTCCAAATGCGGTTATTCCAATTGTCCAGGGACCGGGTTCTGAAAGCGCATCTTTAAAATCTGCGCCAATGCTCAGTTCTGCTACATCACGGCTCCAGCCCTGGCGACTTGCACCTCCCTGATATCCAAAACCACGCACATAATCGCGCTTATCATTCCCCACGTTTCTGAAACGGGGCACATACAAACCATTAGCTCTCCGGCCGAAATAGTATTTATCATCATAGCCTTCGGCTGTTCCTCCGGCTCCGCAGCGGAAATGGTGATCCATTACATTATGCCCCAGTTCGCCGCTGCTGCTGCCTAATCCACCAGGCCAGATATCCGTTGCTGAATTGAAGAGCACCCAGGTTGAATTAAATGCGGATGCGCAAAGGAAAACAACCTTTGCTTTATATTCATAAGTCTGATTGTTTTCAGCATCCACAACTTCCACCCCCGTAGCTTTTTTTGTGTCCTTATCGTAAAGGATCCGGGTTACGATGGAAAACGGCCGCAGGGTGAGGTTCCCGGTTTTTACGGCAGCCGGGAGGGTCGATGATTGGGTGCTGAAATAAGCGCCGAAGGGGCAGCCCAGCCAGCATTTGTTCCGATACTGACAAGCGGTTCTGCCATTATGCGCCTCCGTTATGTTGGCGACTCTGCCGATGGTAAACAAACGTTGCCCCTTATAATGTTCTTTAATCCGTGCAGCCACATCTTTTTCCACGCAATTCATTTCCATGGGCGGAAGAAACTGCCCGTCGGGGAGTTGTGGTAATCCATCCCGGTTACCGCTGATACCTGCGAACCGTTCTACATGATCGTACCACGGAGCCAGATCATTATACCGGATCGGCCAGTCAACGGCTATACCTTCTTTAGCATTGGCTTCAAAATCCATCGGACTCAGCCGGTAACTCTGACGCCCCCAGGTTAAAGAACGGCCGCCTACATGATATCCCCGGAACCAGTCGAAACGTTTAACCTCCGTATATGGACAATCTTTTTCATTGGCCCAGAAATCAAGGTTTTTTTCATTGAGCGGATAATCGCGCTTCAGCACAGGATAATCTTCAATCATTTGCTGTGTGCGCCCACCACGATGCGGGAACTCCCAATCGCCTTTTGTAGCGCTTTTATAATCCTGAACATGCTTTACATCGCGGCCCCGTTCAAGCATGATCACTTTAAGTCCTTTTTCTGTCAGCTCTTTCGCTGCCCAGCCTCCACTGATCCCGGATCCGACAACGATTGCATCATATACATTTTCAGCCATGAGATAGAATTAATTGTTGAATAATTTACGACATTTCCGGGCTATACTGCACAGATTTTTATGGCCTGTTCAAGAGCAGCCAGCTGAGCGGATTTTTCTTTTGCCGAAGGAATGAACTCCTGTGCGACATAGCCTTTAAATCCGGTCGCCACGATGGCTTTCATTATGGCAGGATAATATAATTCCTGCGAATCATCAATCTCATGTCTGCCTGGAACACCGGCAGTATGGTAATGACCAATATATTCATGATTATCGCGAATGGTCCTGATCACATCGCCCTCATCGATCTGCATATGATAAATGTCGTAGAGCAATTTGAAATTTTCAGATCCGGTGCGCTTCACCAGTTCAACACCCCAGGGTGTTTTATCACACTGATAATCCTTATGATCGATCTTGCTGTTGAGCAGTTCCATAATAATAGTCACCCCGTGCTGTTCAGCCAGCTTCATGATCTTCTTCAATCCTTCAGCACAATTGTTCAGCCCGGTTTCATCATCCATTCCGTTTCTGTTCCCGCTGAAACAGATCAGGTTTTTATAACCGGCTTTGGCCACCAGCGGAATCATGTCTGAATAATTTTTGATCAGGGTGGCATGGTATTGCTTATCATTCCAGCCATTTACCAGGTTGATTTCAGCGCCATTACACATCGATGAATCAAGGCCATGCTTCTGTAATACCGACCATTCACCCGGACCGATAAGATCCACAGCATGTATACCCATTTTTTTTACGGCAGCACAGAATTCTTCCATGGGAATACCGCCAAAACACCAGCGACAAACAGAATGACGAATAGAACTGTTCAGATCAGATAGTTTAGAAGTGGAAAATGACGAGAGCGCTGATGCTGAACTTAAGGCAGCCGTACCGGCCAGTATATTTTTCAGCACATTTCTTCTGGATGCCATGATGATTCAGTTTTAAAGATAAACACATTAGTGTGCACGCATTTCCGGCTGAACACCTGCAGCGATCTGGGGTTTCTTGCGGTTACGCATGTACAATACCAGTCCGGTGAACGCTACAATCAACCCAATAGGGATCATCATGGTGGCATTCAGGATTTCTGGACCTGCAGCCTTACGGGCTTCATTAAGCGCCATACCCATTTCAGAATCCGGTGCGGCAGCGGCATAATTCGACAACACTGAGCCGGCAGGCAATTTTGATTCAAGCAGGCGGTCATAAAATCCTCCCATAAAATAGGTATAGACCGATACCGCAAACATGCCGGCGCCACCAACAAGGTTCAGTCCTACTGCCCCTGTTTTAGGCAGGTATTCTGCTACAAAGCCGATCATAGTTGGCCAGAAGTAACATACCCCGATGCCAAAAACAATAGCGCCGGCAAACAGAATATTTCCGGAAGTATTGCCCAGCATATAGAGTCCAATGGTCGCAATGATAGCGGAGATCAGCAATACGCCCTGTGGCGCAAGCCGGTGAACAACCGGACCGGCAAAAGCACGACCGATCACCATAATTCCTGTTGTGAGGGTAAGAATCAGGATTGGATTTTCGGTTACATTTCGCAGTAAGACATCAATCCACTGCCCGGTGAACAGTTCGGTGATGGCTGTACCGAACATGCATAGGATCATAAAGAGGAACAGCGGATTTAATAAGGACTTATACATTTCCCCGGTCGATACCCCTGCGGCAACGCGCTCAGTAACCGGGAAGCTGAGTTTGGAAAACAGGTATCCGTAAATCACCGCCGGAATAAGCATGGTCGCAACTTGTATCTGCCAGGGTTCAAAGGCGCCGAGTTTACCGATGCCGGCATTATTATAGCCGAAAACGATGAGTGTTCCGATAACAATACCACCCGGGAACCACAGATGGAAATGGTTCAGTTTGGTGGTTTTGTTTTCCGGGTAAAGCGAGGCTACCAATGGATTACAGGCAGCTTCTACAGTTCCGTTGGCAATGCCGATAAATAAGGTAGAAATAAATAAGGCCCAGAATGGTGAGCCTATATCTCCGGCGAAGATGGTCAGCAGAATTCCGGCCAGGTGAAATACAAACGCAAGTACAAGCAGTTTTTTCATTCCAACGATGTCCACAATCATTCCACCAATAATGATGGCCAGTGGGAAACCCCAGAACGCTGTTGCGGCAATCGTGGCCAGTTCTGATCCCGTGAGGCCGAACTGATCACCCCATACCGACAGGTTGCCCGCACGAATACCGAATGACAGGGATGTAACCAGGAGAGCAAGACAGCTTGCGATAAATAATTTATCGCGTTGAATAGTTGGATGCATGGCAAGGGGATGTTGTTTCGTTTTTGAAATACGTGATAAATTTTAAAATTCCGATGTGCTTAAGTTTGTAAATACGGTTCCCGTAGATAGCACAGAAATGAACATTGGCTGTTATCTGCGTTGATCTGCTAAAAATCTGCTCAATCTGCGGGAAATGTATTAATATTTATAGTCTCAAAATAAACCAAAATCTAACGCAACTCCATTTTTTATATACAGGATTTACAAATACATTCGTAAATGTAATTTTTTTTATATTTAAACGGTATTCATCTTAAATACTTTCTAATCAATTTTTCTATGAACAGAAAACTACGCATGGGCATGGTCGGCGGCGGTAAAGATGCATTTATCGGCGCGATTCATCGTCTGGCAGCCAATATGGACGGCCTCATTGAACTTTGTTGCGGGGCATTGAGCATCAATCCGGAAATCGCGCGTGCATCGGGAAATGAATTGTTTCTGCACCCCGACCGCATCTACCTCACCTACGAAGAAATGATTAAAGCCGAGGCAGCCCGCCCCGAAGGCGACCGCATGGATTTTGTAACGATTGTAACTCCGAATTTTGCACACTTTGCTCCTGCAATGATGGCGCTCGATCACGGGTTTCATGTCGTTATTGAAAAGCCGATCACCTTTACGCTGGATGAGGCCATACAACTGAAGAAAAAACTCGATGAAACAGGACTGATACTGGCCCTTACCCATACCTATTCGGGCTATCCGATGGTGAAGCAGGCCAAAGCCATGGTACAGGAAGGCGCGCTGGGGAAGATTCGTAAAGTGTATGTTGAATATCCTCAGGGATGGCTCAGTAAGCTTTCCGAGCGGGAAGGCAATGCCCAGGCAGCCTGGCGTACCGATCCGAAAAAAAGTGGCAAGAGCGGCAGCATGGGCGATATCGGTACGCATGCGGCGCACCTGGCTGAATACATCAGCGGCTTACAGATCAGCCATGTATGTGCCGACCTGACCACTTTTGTGGAGGGCCGTTTGCTTGATGATGATGGAAATGTTTTGTTACGCTTTGAAAATGGCGCTACCGGAGTATTAATGGCATCCCAGATCGCTGCAGGTGAAGAAAATGCCCTGAAGATCCGTGTATATGGCGAAAATGGCGGAATTGAATGGAATCAGCAGGAGCCTAATACCCTGCTGGTGAAATGGCTCGATCAGCCTACACAGATTCTGCGTGCAGGAGCGGGTTATACCGACCGGCTTGCTAAAGCCGCTACCGCGAACTGCCGCACCCCCGGTGGCCATCCCGAAGGGTACCTGGAAGCCTTTGCCAATATATACCGCAATTTCGCGCTTACCCTCAGTGCGCGTATTGACGGACGTGAACCAACAGCCGAAAATCTCGATTTTCCCCGCGTTGATGACGGCATCAGGGGAATGGCCTTTATCGATAATGTAGTGGCTTCGGCTAATTCAGAAACTAAATGGACGGAACATAAAATATGACCCCGCACATCAGGGATCACAAGTCGTTCTGATTAAAATTTTTCAATATGCAAACAATTAAAGGCCCGGGCATATTCCTGGCCCAGTTCCTCGGCGACGAAGCCCCTTTCAATGACCTGGCATCCATTTGCGCCTGGGCGAAGAGCCTTGGATTTACCGGTGTTCAGATCCCCACCTGGGATCCACGCCTTATTGATCTTCAAAAGGCTGCAGAAAGCAAAACCTATGCTGATGAGGTTAAGGGGATTGTAGCTGATGCCGGTCTTCAGATCACTGAATTGTCAACACATTTGCAGGGTCAATTAATTGCCGTTCATCCGGCCTACGATGCCCTGTTCGATGGCTTTGCTCCCGAAGCTGTACATAATAATCCTTCTGCCAGGTATGACTGGGCGGTAAAACAGTTGAATTTTGCCGCGAAAGCGTCGCAAAACCTGGGACTGACTGAACACGCTACCTTTTCCGGTGCCCTGCTCTGGCCAACCGTTTATCCCTGGCCCCAACGCCCGGCCGGCCTGGTGGAAACCGGTTTTAATGAACTGGCCAAACGCTGGTTGCCTATCCTGAATCAGTTTGATGAATGCGGCGTGGACCTTTGCTATGAGATCCATCCGGGTGAAGACCTTCATGACGGTATTAGTTATGAACTATTCTGGGAGGCCACCAATAAGCATGCCCGTGCCTGCATATTATACGACCCCAGCCATTTTATATTGCAATGCCTCGATTACCTGGCGTATATCGATCACTATCACGAGCGGATAAAGATGTTTCACGTTAAAGATGCCGAATTCAACCCCACGGGTAAACAGGGTGTTTATGGCGGCTATCAGTCGTGGATAAACCGCGCCGGCCGCTTCAGATCACTCGGTGATGGCCAGGTTGATTTCAAAAGTGTGTTCAGCAAATTAACGGCCTATGACTTCCAGGGCTGGGCAGTGATGGAATGGGAATGCGCGTTGAAGCATCCGGAAGATGGCGCTCGCGAAGGCGCGGTTTTTATACATGATCATATTATCCGGGTTACCGAAAAAGCCTTTGATGATTTTGCCGGAACGGGTAGCGATGAAAAATTCAATCGCGCTGTACTTGGTTTAGCTTAACTTGCCTTTAATTATTAAAACATCAATTCGTTAGAAATGAAAAAGTTACTTGTTGTATTTGGAATTACCGCACTGATCATTGCGTGTAACTCTGCCGGTGATGGCGCAGATCAGACATCACCCGCTACTGAAGATAATACCAGCACCCAACCTGCTGCACCTGCCGAAAACTATGATAAAGGCCTTGAACTGATCGGCGCCAGTGATTGTACAACCTGCCACCAGATCGATAAAAAGAATATCGGTCCGGCCTATACCGAAGTAGCCGCTAAATACGAAAAAACAGATGCGGTGGTTGATACGCTGATCAACAAGATCATTCATGGCGGACAGGGCAACTGGGGAACCGTTCCGATGACCCCGCATGCCGACCTTTCCCGTGAAGATGCCCGGGAAATGGTGAATTACATTTTATCCTTAAAAAAATAATCTCTACCGTAAATGACTATACGAATCACCGCATTAGCTTTAGGCGTGTCACTGCTAATGGGTTGCGCCGGATCGAACAAGGCTCAGCAGGCCGCTGAACCCAATACCCTTTCCCGCCAGGAACAAAAAGAAGGCTGGAAATTGTTGTTCGATGGAAAAACAAAAAATGGCTGGCATGTGTACAATAATAGTACCGATGGCTCTGCCTGGAAAGTCGCGGATGGTACACTCTTCCTCGACCCTGAGGCAAAAGGCCCTGATAATGCCGGTGGTGGCGACCTGATCAATGAACAGGAATTCGAAAATTATCATTTCAAACTGGAATGGAAATTAACTCCCAATGGAAACAGCGGCGTAATTTTCCAGGCCCAGGAGGATAAGAAATACCGCTGGCCCTGGCAAACCGGACCAGAGATGCAGATCCTCGACAATAACGGTCACCCTGATGCGAAAATTAAAACGCACCGGGCTGGTGATCTGTACGACATGATCTCTTCTTCACCGGAAACCGTTAAACCTGTGGGGGAATGGAATCTTCTGGAAATTGTTGCCGATCGCGGTAAGTTGGAATTTTACCTGAATAGTGTGAAAGTAGTATCAACCACGCAGTGGGATGATAACTGGAGGGATATGATCGCGAAGAGCAAATTTAAAAACAGCAAAGAGTTTGGAACCTATAAAAAAGGTAAACTCGCCCTGCAGGACCATGGCGATAAAGTATGGTTCAGAAATATTAAAGTCAGGGAACTCTGATAACTTCTTTTCCCGCAGGTTAACCATCCGCGTTAGCCTGCGGGAAAACCCTGATCATTGCATTACTTCGTAATCGATCTATAATTCCCGCAGAACAATATTCCGGTACCAAACCGGATCACCGTGATCCTGTAAAACAATATGCCCCTTCCGGTGCATCCCAAATCCGGGAAAATCACGAAACTTACTGGCTGAAATCCTTTCCTTCCAGCTTTCATTCCACAATTCAGTAGTTAAGGTATCTATGCCATTCAACCTGAACCGCAGGGAAGCATGCTGTACAATTATCTCAGCAAGGTTCCACTCGCCCGCAGCATTGACGGTCTCGGGACTAGCGGCAATCAAATCGTACAGATCGCCCGCGCGATGTGTATCAATGGAAGCATCGCGATGAACAGCATTATCCAGCACCTGCATCTCCGGACCGGAATGCCAGCTTCGTTCCAGTGACGGTTCTTCCTGTACATGAAATAAAATTCCACTGTTGCCACCGGTATCCAGCTTCCATTCCAGCTTCAGGTGAAAGCTGGCGTATTGCTTATTCGTTACCAGGTCACCACCACCGATGATCATGCCATTCTCTTTTTCCATAGCGTCAAGATGAAGGATTCCATCCGTGACTTTCCAGGCAGAGCCATCCGAAATATTGTTGTAGATATGCCAGCCATCAGTATTCCTGCCATTAAATAATTCAATCCAATCCATAGTAATGCACCTTTAACAAAAAAACATGCAATCAAATCTGCATTAAAAATCGGCACAAATCTGCGTTCATCTGCGCTACAATCTGCGCCCATCTGCGGGAACTTCTTCTGCATAAATAGCACTATAATAAAACTATATTTCCCGCAGATTTTCGCAGATTTGGGCGCAGATGAACGCAGATGTAAATACAGAATAACTATAATGTATAACCGTTATGATATTTGGCCATCAAATATTCGCTATTAATGCGTTCATCCGTAAAGCGCGACTTAGCAGTATCCCACACCAGCTTTTCCTGTGACCGAAAAGCAATATTGCCCATCTGGCACACCGTGGCGATATGCGCGCCGGTCTGTACCGGACAGTTCAGGCTGGAGGGATCATTATTCCGGATAGCCTGAACAAAATTGATCCAGTGCTTATCCAGTCCGTTATCGGTAGGAGATATGCGTTCTACCTTCGCCTTCTTCTCGCTGCGCTTTTCTTCAATAACTTCCCAGCCACCACGGTCGAGTTCAAGTGTACCATTATTTCCAATAAAGGCAATGCCATGATCTTTACCGAAGAGCCCGTTATCAATACCCATAGCATGATCCCAGATGAGGTTGAAATCATCAAACTCGTACAGTGCGCCCATGGTATCCGGAGTCTCCTGGTACAATTCCGGGTAAGCGAACTTACCTCCAAGCGCGGAAACTGATTTTGGCACTGATGCATTCATACCATGCACCGCGTAATCCATCAGGTGCACTCCCCAGTCGGTCATCAGTCCGCCGGCATAATCCCAGAACCAGCGGAAATTGAAATGAAAGCGGCTGGCATTAAAAGGACGTTTTTCAGCGGGACCTAACCAAGATACATAATCGACGCCCGGTGGCGGTGCAGAGTCGGGTCGTACAATATCCGGTTTCATCCAGCCCTGGTAACACCATACTTTTACAGTACGGATGTTTCCCAGTTTTCCCGAGCGGATATACTCCACCGCGTCTTTAAAATGCTGCTTGCTCCGCTGCCACTGACCAACCTGAACAATATTCTGGTACTTCTCCTGCGCTGCAACCATCTTCCGACACTCCTCAATCGAATTGCCAACCGGCTTTTCAACATAAACATGTTTACCCGCTTCACTGGCATGTATCATTTGAAGTGCATGCCAGTGATCGGGTGTACCGATAATGACCGCATCAATTGCCTTGTTGTCAAGTAGTTTGCGGTAATCACTATACAACTGAACCGAAGAGTGGTCGCTCTGCAGTTTATCAAGATCTTTTCGTCTCGATTCGAGAACCGACTTATCCACATCGCATAGGGCTACAATGTTAACTCCCGGAACCTTTAGCGCTGATTGTACATTCGCCCAGCCCATCCCTTTAATGCCAATGGCGCCGATGTTCAACTGATCACCGGGGCGTAAGGATCGGTTAAAAAGCACCCCGGCCTGGTTGGTCAATGGGGTAAGAAGGGTACTTCCGGCCAGTAACGCGCCGGCATTGCGGATAAATCTTCTGCGATCAGACATGAAGGTTAGTTATTGATTATTGAACAATATGTTTAGCGGAATAGTCAAAGCTTTCGCGGATGCAGTCAAATACATGTTTGCTGTATTCTTCCTGCTCAATGATAAAATGTTCAAGTCCCGCGGTTTTTCGCTCGGCATAGATCTTTTTAAAATCTATTTCTCCTGTTCCCACAATTGTTGACATTTTCTTAGGTGTTGATGTAAGATCTTTTACATGCCATAAGGGAAAACGACCGGGATGTTTTTTAAACCAGCTTACGGCATCCTGACCGGCATGATAAACCCAGTAAATATCCATCTCAATGGCTACCAGTTCAGGATCGGTTTCCTTCAGCAATATCTCCCATCCGCTGGTACCATCCTGCTGAATGAATTCAAAATCATGATTGTGGTAACCGGCACGCATACCCGCCTTTTTGCTGAGCTCACCGGCCTTATTCAGGCGTTCCGCCAAAAGCTTATAATCATCGGTTTTGCGGTGACTGCCATCCATATAAGGAATGACGAGGTATTTATTTCCAAGAACGGCAGCATCATCGATCAGGTGATTCCAGGAACTAAAATCATAGGTTTTCGCGTATTGCAGGTCGTTGAGACTGTAATGACCACTGTGCGACTGCAGGTTATTCCGCTTGAGCATCGCGGCTACATCCTTCACAGAATGTCCGAAAAATTGACGGTTGTTATAGCCGAATAATTCAACATGACTATAACCGGCTTTGGCAATGGTTTCCAGTGTTCCGGGCAGTTTGGCCTGGTTCACTTCACTGCGCACGGTATAGAGCTGGAGCCCGATATTTTTAGTCTTTGAGGAAGAGAAACCGGGCAGACCGGTTAACAAGCCCGCCGACATCAGGGAAGCCTGTTTCAGGAATGTTCTTCTTGTAGTCATGTGCTGAATTTTGGAAGAGTAAATTACAACAAAACGATCAATCCGGATGACGGAATTAACGCCTGTAAACTTCACCTCAATTCAGCAGTTGAAAAGCCGACCTCTATTTTTCCCAGCTATATTCAAGTACATCAGCATTATCCGTTGCTGAATTACGGATAGTGATATGGGTAAGCGCATGATCCCAGAACATGGTTTTCATATAGTTTGAAAAATAATCAAAGCCCTGGTTGTTGCGAATATGATTTCCGGAAAAGCAGGATTCACTGCAACTCCAGGTTTGCGATTGCACCAGCTGATCATTTCCATTCATTACCCGGAATGCTGAGCGAACGACCTGTACAGAATCCCAGCCACTGCCGGCCTGCCGGCGAATGATAAAATAGGGATCCGTTACATCGAGCGGAAAATAGGCTTCCAGCGTTTTGTCAGAAGATTCCAGGATTATTCTTTTGCGCCATAAAGGAGTCGCTTTTGGAAGGGGAGCGGGAAGATTAATGGCGGATATTACGTCGATATTGAAGTTAATCGGAACATAATGCTGAAAGCGCTGACCCGCGGAATCGGGCGCGGCATACAGGATCAGTTCACCCACGTACACGGCAGAAGCCATCGCGTTCATATCAAGGGTGAATCCTGACCCCGACCGCTGCAGTTTTTCACGAACTTCCTGGCTGGTACCATAAATATTCAATTGTAAAAAGGCCGAATCAATGGATTCCGCTGTTATCGTTTGAGATGAAAAA
>JAEYRC010000129.1 GCA_023409675.1 Bacteroidota bacterium | reverse complement strand
GTTGATATACTGATGATAAAAGTTTTCAGGAAGGGGAAAGTTCACTGAATCGAACATCCGCAGGTCTGCGGTATCCGGCATCCAGGTTCTGTGCGTGGCCTTGTGGCCAATGACCAGGCAAAAAGGTTTTCCAGTATCCCGGGTATCGAGCCATTGCTCTGAGAGGTCGCTTACTATATTGGTGAGATACCCTTCATAGCGCTTTCTGCTGCCATCCATTTGTATAAAATCCGGATTAAAGTAGCTCCCCTGCCCCGGTACGATCTGGAAATAATCAAAACCGGTCGGTATTGAACCGAGGTGCCATTTACCGATCCATGCCGTCTGATATCCTGCCTGCTGAAGTCTTTTGGAAAAAATATCCTGCGCTCCGTTGAAATTGGGTTTGAGGTTATCGCGGAAACCATTTTTATGACTGTACTTTCCGGTGAGCAGTACTGCCCTACTGGGTCCGCAGATGGAATTGGTAACATACGCATTGCTGAACAAAGCTCCTTCTCCTGCGATCCGGTCAATATTGGGAGTAGATGTTAAAGTACTGCCATACGCGCTGATGGCCTGGTAAGCATGATCGTCTGAAACGATCATTATAATGTTGGGCCGCTGCGAAAAAACATTGTTACAGAGAATCAGTAGTAAGAACAAGTTCCAAAATTTGTACATACGTCAATTTTAATTGCGACGAGCCTGCAACGCGGAAGGCATAATACTTGCGTGTTGAATTCAAAAACAGCATGAAATTAAAGATTATTTGCTCAACGGTGAGAGAAGGAAGAAAAGGAATGATCGTAACACGCTGGATAGAATCAGTAGCACGCGCGCACTCCGGCTTTCAGATTGAAGTAGTTGATTTAAAAGAAGTCAATCTGCCTTTAATGGATGAACCCAATCATCCGTCGAAAAAAGAATATATACACGAACACACCCGTCGCTGGAGTGCACAGATCGATGAAGCGGATGCATTCATCTTTGTTACTGCTGAATATGATTACAATTATCCGGCGCCCTTGCGTAACGCGCTGGAATTTTTATTTCAAGAGTGGGGCTATAAAGCTGCCGGCATTGTGAGTTATGGTGGCGTATCGGCCGGTACAAGAGCCGCCAATAGTTTAAAAAACGACCTGGCCTCGCTTCGGATGGTGGCTTTGCTTGAAGCCGTGCATATTCCATTTTTCAGTAATATGATTGAAGGTGATACGTTGAAGGCGAATGATATCATGGTTGATTCGGCAAATAAGATGCTGACTGAACTGGCCCGCTGGACCAGTGCGCTCATGCCTTTACGCCAGCCGGGTAAGTAGAGAAAGCTATGGTGTGCGACATAATTAAACACATTGGCGCACACGTTTGAGGGCTTTGACAATATGTTTTTCAACAGTACTAACGGATATGCTCAACTGAGCGGCAATAGTCGGATAGGTCAGCGACTGCTCGCGGCTGAGTACAAAGGCTGTACGGCATTTATGGGGTAATTGTTCAACGGCACGGCTGATCTGCCTGTTCAAAAACCGCGCATCGAGAGTACTGCATATTTCCACCTGCTGATCTGTAGCGCTGAGCAGCCAGTGCATATATTTTTCACGGATCTGTGCTGCCCGCATTTCATTGTATACCCTGAAGCGCAATGCGGTATAGATGTAGGCGGCAAATGATTCCGTTATTTCCAGGCTATGCCGACGGTTGAATAACGACAGGAATAAATCTTGCACCAGGTCTTCAGCCCGGTGTACCGAACGCAGTTTTTTCTCCGCTGCATCTATAAGTGCCGGCCTGTAGCGGTTATACAGTATTTCAAAGGCTTTTCCTGCTGCCGCAGATTCACTCTGACTCAGTTTCAGCAGATCCAGATCGGCATATTCGGAAAAACAGGAAATAGGCATGCAATCAGTTTGTAAAATCCGGATCATAATCAGATGTTCCTTAAAGCAATATACACAGCGAAACGAAATTTGCAAAATCGTTTTTCTACAATAAACCCTATCCCCATTTCCATAAATCTACTGTTCTTAGCCTTGTAGAGCAGGTGCGCGCCGGATCAGGTTGATTCCCGCTCAATTAGCCGGGCTTTTTTGAACTGCTGCAGTTCTTTAAGGGCTGAAGGCTGCTTTTCCATTTGCTTTAACAGCATTTGTACAGCATTACGGCCAATTTCTGCGATAGGCTGCTGAATGATGGTGATGGAAGGCGTATATAAACGGAAAATATCATGATCATCAAAACAGATCATGGCAATATCTTCAGGAATCCGGCGCTTCAGCGCTTTCAGACTTTCCAGTCCGTAGATGCCCAGGTAATTGGTGGCAAAAAACAATGCATCAAGCTGTGGATGTTTTTTAATATAAGAAGTGATCGTTTTTACCGCTGCAGCTTCTTTTCGGTTGTAGTTCAGGGTTAGCAACAGCTTGTCGCCATAAGTAAGACCATGATCTTTCAGCGCATCACGATAGCCCCGCAGACGTTCTTTCATTTGCACCTGGTCAAGATCGATAGTTATAAATCCGATATTCCGGTATCCCTTTTCGATCAGGTGTTCCATTCCCTTTTTGACACCATCGTAATTGTCCACCAGAATACAGGGAAACGCGGTTCCGGAAAAATACCTGTCCATCAACACCACAGGCTTACCGGCGGAGGTCAGTTTTTCAACATCCTTTTCCATGCCCGGTGTTGGAGTTATTAAATAACCGTCGACCTGCTGGTTTGCAAGCATCCTGATCAGTTCGCGTCCGCGGTCATCATCATTTTCCGAACTGCAGTACACGATCTTATAGCCCGATGCATAAGCTTCTTCTTCAATAGTACGCGCCAGCGCGGCAAAGAACACATTGGAGATATCTTCGACGATCAATCCTAAAATATGGCTTTTCCCTGTACGGAGGCTGACTGCGGTATGGTGTGGTGTGTAGCCGGTATCTTCGGCAAGCTTTCTGATACGCTCAGCCACCTTATCGCTGATGCGCATTTGCTTGGCCTTTCCGTTCAGCACGAACGACACCGTGGAAGGAACCACTCCTGCCTGCCGGGCTATATCCCTGATGGTAATTCTTTTCATAATCGTGTGCTGTTAACTGATTCGGGTTTTAAATGTGGGATTTCAGGATGGAATGGATGATGACTGAAGCGGATGACTGATATTCAATTTAAACAAAATCCTGTCCGGTACAAAAAAGACCTTCTGCCCGCTATTCCTCTGTTTCTATCTGCATCCGGGCACTTGCTGAAAATAATGCATGATGCGGAACAAAGTAACCGCTATGGGGCTTTCCCGACAAGGAAATAGACTTTAACCGTCGTCCTGCACCTTTTTTGCTAATGGTAAAATGTTTACCATCTTCAAGCTTCCAACGAATGGAATCAAAGATCGGCACACTCAGTAAGTATTCCGGGTCGGCAGGAGAATAGGGATAAAAACCCATCGCTGCAAACACATACCATGACGACATTTCACCGGCATCATCCATTCCGCATAAAGCCAGTTCGTGCTCACCCAGCGCGTAAAAGTGATTTAGAAGGGTATCAATGATCTGCTGCGACTTCCAGGGCTTTCCAATAAAGTGATAAGCATACGGAGCCTCATGCGCAGGCTGGTTTCCATGACAGTATTGTCCCACAAAGCCGGAAACATTCCGCGCGATATGCTTCGGATTCCAGGGTTTGGTGAACAGGGTATCGAGCTTTTGTTCAAAATTTTTAGCTGATCCATACAGGTCTATCAGTCCGGCCATATCATGCGGCGCGAAAAATGACAGGTGCCAGGCATTGGCTTCCCGGTACATATATTCGTAATAGGGATATTCGGGGTTGAAGGGCGTGATCCATGATCCGTCTTTCAGTCGGCCGCGCATGAAATTGCTTCCGGGATCAAACATATTCTTATACTGTTGTGACCGCTGCATCATACGGTTATAGGTAGCCGAATCCCCTAAACGAACTGCCATCTGC
>JAEYRC010000107.1 GCA_023409675.1 Bacteroidota bacterium | reverse complement strand
ATCCATACTTCCCATTAATACTTTTTTTTAAGGGTGCAAAGATAGGGGTAATCAATCGTTGCAGGGGCAGAGATTCTGCGTTGCAGGCATCCCTGGCTATTAATTACTTCCGGGTGTACAGTGGATTCAATTTGCTTCTGTGCGCTGCAATACCGGGGTTTTTACATTGTCTATATGCTGCGCAAATTCTTTTGCCGCTTTAATGAAATGCACAAATACCGGTTGAGGGTATTCAACAGTACTTTTCAGTTCGGGATGGTATTGAACACCTACAAAGAAGGGATGATCATTCAGTTCAATGATCTCCACAAGGTTACTTTCAGGGTTTTTACCACTGGCAGTCATTCCGGCCTGTTCGAATGCGGCCAGGTACTTGTTATTAAATTCCCAGCGATGACGGTGCCGTTCACTGATGCGTTCTTCACCGTAGATGTTGCGGGCGAGCGTTCCTTCTTTCAGCACACAATCGTAGGATCCCAGGCGCATGGTTCCGCCTTTACTGGTCACCTTTTTCTGATCTTCCATCAGGTCAATAACAGGATTGGGTGTTTCCGGATCCATTTCAGTGGAATGCGCATCAGCTATTCCAAGCACATTGCGGGCAAATTCAATGGCCGCCATTTGCATCCCGAGGCAGATGCCGAAAAAAGGCATTTTATTGTTGCGGGCATATTCAACTGCAGTGATCTTGCCTTCCACACCACGGTGACCAAAGCCCGGTGCAACGAGAAGCCCGTCGAGGTTTCCCAGCTTTTCTTCGACATTCTGCGGAGTAATGAATTCACTGTGCACATTCACCACCTGTACTTTGCATTCATTCATCGCTCCGGCATGTACAAATGCTTCCAGTATAGATTTATAAGCATCCTGCAATTCAATGTATTTGCCGATCAGCCCGATGGTAACTTTGCTTTTGGGATATTTCAGTTTGTCGAGAAACTCTTTCCACCGGCTGAGTTCAGGTTCATGATACTGAGTGATGTTCAGCTTACGTAAGCAGATCAGGTCGAGTTTCTCCCGCATCATGGTCAGCGGCACTTCATAAATAGTGGGTGCATCCGGCGCTTCGATAACGGCTTCCTGTTTTACATTACAGAAAAGCGCAATCTTGCGGCGGATCTCCGGAGAAAGAGATTCTTCTGTACGGCACACAATGATATCCGGATGAACACCTTCCTGGCTCAGCATGCGTACACTGTGCTGGGTAGGCTTGGTTTTTAATTCTTTAGCGGCTTTCAGGTATGGAATAAGGGTAAGGTGAACGACAACGGTATCTTCTTCGGGAAGTTCCCACTGTAGCTGGCGCAGGGCTTCAATGAATGGAAGGCTTTCAATATCGCCAACGGTACCGCCAATTTCGGTGATGATGATATCAAAATCCTTTGACTGACCCAGCAGAAGCATTCTTCGCTTAATCTCATCCGTTATATGCGGTACTACCTGAACGGTTTTACCAAGGTAAGCGCCTTCACGCTCTTTATTAATAACAGTCTGATAGATTTTTCCTGTGGTAACATTGTTTGCCTGGGAGGTATTAATGCTCAGGAAGCGTTCATAATGCCCAAGATCCAGGTCGGTTTCAGCGCCATCTTCCGTTACAAAACATTCGCCATGTTCGTAGGGATTGAGGGTTCCCGGGTCAACATTAATATAGGGGTCGAGCTTTTGGATGGTTACCTTCAGGCCCCGGGCTTGCAAAAGTTTAGCGAGAGAGGCAGCAATAATTCCTTTTCCAAGGGAAGATGTTACACCCCCCGTTACAAAAATATACTTAGCCATGAGAATATGGTTGGTTAATCAGATTTGTAAATATGGTGTGAAACGGCAAAATCGCTTTCTGGCCGAAGGAAATAAAAAGACATTAACCTTCAGTAACCGTTCCTGACCTAAGGGAATAAATTCGCAGAAACATCCGGAAGGTCATGCAAAATTACTTCAAATTTTCTGTTCCCTGAAAAAGAAAAAAAGGATTGTGGATTACACTGTGAATAGCAGCACTTAAAAGATAACGCGAAAAACTGCCGGTACTGAAAATTCGATCTTATTGCGTTCAAAATCCGGCTTTACGGGGGTGTATTGGAAGGATACCGGGGTAATGGTGCTCATACCAGGCTGAAAATTTTCATTTTGTCTGATTTTTTGAGCATGCAGGTAAGAAATGGTAACTACAAGCGCTAAAAGTATTCCTAAAGAATGCCTGTCCTTTTTCATAGCTGGATTTTTTTTCTGCCCGTTCCTGACTATAACGCCTGATTCCATTGATTTATTATTTCGGGCGCGAAGGTAGGTTCAAATTTTTTTTCAACCAAATTAAACAGAATAAAAACCTGATAATTACAGCTTTAACGGTTAAACAAATTGTTAACGACGAGCTAAGTTAGCCGCCTGTATAGCTTTAAGCGGTTTAGAAGAGAAAGCGAATTGCTGAAATCAGTCCCGGGTGATCTTCCTGTAACTTGCCACCAGTCCCCGGATGAGGGAGGAACTGAAGCCCCGATGCTCCATTTCATTTAAACCGGCGATGGTGCACCCTTTTGGGGTAGTAACCCGGTCAATTTCCTGTTCAGGATGCGATCCTTTCTGCAGCAGCAGTTCCGCAGCGCCCTTAACTGTTTGTGCCGCGATTATACTGGCCGTTAGCGCATCAAATCCAATTTCAATCCCACCCTGAATATTGGCCCGGATATACCGCATGGCATAGGCTGTTCCACAGGCGCCCAGCACCGTAGCCGCATCCATGAGCTTTTCATCTATGGTAACCACTTTCCCCAGGCGGGAAAAAAGCGCGTTGACCTCCCGCACCTGCTCCGCTTCCGCTTGATGGTAACTCAGGCAGGTCATACTTTCCTGAATGGCAATGGCTGTATTTGGCATTGCACGGAATAACACCTGTTCCTTTCCTGCTATTTCACCCAGTTCCTGCAGAGATACTCCGGTTACCACAGAAACCAGTACCTGGCCTGCACCAAGCACGGGCGCAATTTCACGCAGCACATCCACGACCTGAAACGGTTTTACACAAAGCAGAACAATGCCGGCATCCTGAACTGCAGTACGGTTATCTGCCAGCACATTCACCCCCCTGTTCTGGAGCGGTTGGAGAAGGGCAGGATTCCGGCGGGTAATATACAGGGAGCCGGGTTCTGAATAACCACTTTTCAGCAGTCCTTCCGCTATTGCCGTACCAAGATTTCCACCGCCAATTATGGCAATTTTTCTGTTCATAACCTTATGTTGAATAGTAATTTAATACAGTTTTCCCGGGAGGAGATAATGTTGGACATATTCCGTTACGCCTTCTTCAAGCGAATGTAACGGTGAAGTATAGCCCAGTTCGCGCAAACGCTCCATACGCGCTTCGGTGAAGTACTGATAGGTGTCGCGGATATCTTCAGGCATATCGATAAAAACGATGCGGGGTGGCAGTTGCATGGCAGCAAAGGTGGCCTGAACCAGGTCGAGAAAGCTACGTGCCTTACCGGTTCCTAAATTATAAATACCTGATTTCGGCTGTTTATCCATCAGCCACAGGCATACTTTCCAGATATCCTTTACATAAATAAAATCCCTGAGCTGTTTTCCATCTTCAAAATCGGGCCGGTGCGAACGAAAAAGTTTTACCTCACCGGTATTTCTGATCTGGTTGAAAGAATGAAAAATGACACTGGCCATACGTCCCTTATGGGCTTCATTGGGACCATACACATTGAAGAACTTCAGGCCTGCCCAGAAGGGAGGACGCGCAGTTTGCGTGAGCACCCATTTATCAAACTCATTTTTAGAAATCCCGTATGGATTCAGTGGTTTCAGTGCAGGGATCTGTTCGGGATCATCGTCATAGCCAGCCTCACCCGCGCCATAGGTTGCTGCTGATGACGCGTACACCAGTGGTACCTGCTGCTGAACGCAATATTGCCAGACTTTTTTAGAATAATCGACATTCAGGTGCTGATGAATGCTGTAATCAAACTCTGTAGTGTCGGTTCGGGCACCCAGATGAAAAACAAATCCGATCGGGTAGCTGATATTCTCCAGCCAATTGAACAATTGCTCCCGTTCCACTTTTTCCCGGATTTGTTTACCCGCGAGGTTGGGGGCTTTATCGTCGCGACTGAAATCATCAACCGCGACAATATTCGTATAACCCTGACTGTTAAGAAAACCAATCAGTCCACTACCGATAAATCCTGCTGCTCCTGTAACAATAATGGCTGACCCGCTGTTCATACTATTGATTTATCAGAGTGCAGTGGCTGCCTGCTCCGTTATGTTGGAGGTTAGTATATTATGAATTGCCGCCTCATACTTTTCCTGCCACTCCGGCAAGCTGCCCCAGGCCATTCCATCTACTTCAATTTCGTTGGCGGTAACAAATCCAAGTTCTTCGTGAGGATAGCCATCCAAAACCTTCATGAACTCCTGATCCCGGTTCTTATGCACGCTGACCACTACCCTGCTC
>JAEYRC010000034.1 GCA_023409675.1 Bacteroidota bacterium | reverse complement strand
CCGGAACCCTGGTGCCTTCCCTGGGTAAAGGCCAGAAACTGGAACTTCAGGCCTCTGAGGTAGAAGTGCTGGGCGACAGTGACGCGGAAAAATATCCGCTTCAACCTAAAGAGCACAGCCTCGAATTCTTAAGGGAAATTGCGCACCTGCGCTTCCGCACCAATACGTTCGGGGCCATCTTCAGGGTACGGCACAGCCTGGCCTATGCGATACATAAATTTTTCCACGAAAGAGGGTTCTTATATTTCCATACCCCGGTTATCACCGCCAGTGATGCGGAAGGAGCCGGTGAAATGTTTAAGGTTACCACGCTTCCGCTCGATAACCCGCCAAAGGATAAAGAAGGAAATATAGATTTTTCGCAGGATTTCTTTGAAAAAGCCACTAACCTGACCGTCAGCGGACAGCTCGAAGGTGAACTTGCCGCAATGGCCTTTAGCGATATTTATACTTTCGGCCCCACCTTCCGGGCGGAAAATTCAAATACAGCCCGGCATCTTGCGGAATTCTGGATGATAGAACCTGAAATGGCTTTTTACGATCTGCAGGATAATATGGACCTGGCAGAAGAGTTCATTCGCTATATCATTCGTTACGCTCTGGATAACAACCGCGATGATCTCGATTTTCTGGCTTCAAGGCTGGAAAAAGAGGAAAGTAAATTGCCACAGCAGCAACGAAGCGGAATTCCTTTGATCGAAAAGCTGGAATCTGTAGTGAATAACGATTTTGAACGGATTACCTATACAGAGGCTATTGATATCCTGTTGAACTCGACTCCCTATAAAAAGAAGAAATTTCAGTTCGATGTGAAGTGGGGCATCGATCTCCAAAGCGAACATGAACGTTATCTGGTAGAGAAACATTTCAAAAAGCCTGTTATCGTTACCGGATATCCGAAAGACATCAAGGCTTTTTATATGCGGCAGAATGAGGATGGAAAAACAGTAGCTGCAATGGATATATTGGCGCCCGGCATCGGAGAAATTGTCGGAGGTTCACAACGGGAAGAGCGGCTCGACAAGCTGGAAAACCGCATGAAGGAAATGAACATACCGGTGGAAGAACTCTGGTGGTACCTCGATACCCGCCGTTTTGGTACCGTTCCCCATGCGGGCTTCGGGCTGGGTTTCGAACGCCTTGTGCTTTTCGTTACCGGGATGACCAATATCCGCGATGTTATTGCATTCCCGCGTACCCCCGGCAATGCGGAATTTTAATTGACCGCTTTCCCGCCGATTTGCTCGAATCCTTGTATTGAAATCCGCGGGGAAAGACTGTTCATCCGCGCTAATCTGCTTAAATCTCCGAAATCTGCGGGAAAGGCTGTTTTTTCAACCCCCTCCTTGTTCACTATTGGTTTGCATAACTGATTAAAGAATACACCATCATTCTTTAACCCACCAATAGAACCGTTATGCAAAAAAAACTTCTTCTTCCTCTGCTGCTCTTTGTAGCAGGTGCAGGACTGCTGGCCTTTGGCTGGTTCAGAACCGGAGATTCCAGTCTCCAGGTAAAAATCAAACCCGCAAGCTATATCATGCCAGCGGCCTATAAAGTGTACGCAAACCCCGATGTACTTGGCGGGCGCTATAATCTCTTCAAAGCCATTATCGAAAACACCGGTGATGCGCCCATCTCCAATATGAAGGTGGAATATCGGATCCCGAAATATATCGATGAATGGACGGAAGCACCATCTTCAGCATATGTATTGCCCGGCCAGTCTATCGTTGTAACGGCGTACCCTTCATTCGATCAGTCTATCACAGAAAAAAGTACCCAGTCTAAGGAAAAGGCCGAAATCAGGATCACCTACGGTCCAAAAGGGAATACCACAGAGCAAATGGAATCTTTCATGTTTACCATGATGGCTATAAACGACTTTGCTTATACCGATATGCCAGCTTCCGAAATTGTAAGCTTCAGGGATATTATGCAGAATGATGCCCTATCGGCCTGTTTCGTTACTGCCGAAGATCCCGCGGTAAAATACTATACTGAAAACATTCAAAATAAGATCCTGAAAGGTGAAACAGCGGGTGTAACCCGTACAGCCCAGGAAGGAGTTCGTTTCCTGCAGGGTATATATGAAGCTACACTTCGTTCAGGAATGGTATACAGCAGCACCCAGTGCGTTCCTTCAAGTACCGGCGATATCAGCACCCTGGTTCAGCGGGTACGCCTGCCCCGTGAAGTGATCAATGGAAATACCGGCCTGTGTATAGAACTTTCATTTCTATATGCCAGTATTCTCAGAAATGCGGGTATGGATCCGGTGATCTTTTATATTCCGGGACATGCCTATCCCGGTATTAGGGTCGATGGTCAGTATTATGCCATTGAGGCTACTGCAATAGGCGGACAGGGAATGGGAGGCTCACAGCCTTCTTCTGAAGCGCTCAAAATGGGCATGAAACAGCTCGAAGAATTTTTCCAGCGTATGCAGATGGGGGATGAACGTTATTATATTGTTGATGTAAACCAGTTGTATCAGGAAGGAATTATTCCGATGGAATTGAAGGATGACGGATTTACCCGGAATAAAATTGATGAGATCACCAAGCTTTGGGATAATCCTGGCCAGTCCGCCCCTCCCCCACAAACCGTAGCGAATACGGGTGGAAATGGTGGAAACGGAGGCAATGATAATAACCGGAATCCCGGTGGTGGCGGCGGAGGAGGCAATAACACCTCTGGCTTCACCAGCTATAGTGGTAATATTCGTTTTTCCTATCCTCAGGGTTCGCAGGTTTTGAGAAATCCCTATCCACAACTGCCCATGCTCATTGCCGTTATGCGGGCACCCAACAATTCCGCCACCGCGGAGGTTTATGACTTCCCGGGTTTCAACGACATCGGCAGCGCATTCCAGGCACTTCGCCAGTCGATGAATGCCCAGGGGCTCGACTTCTCCGTTTCTCAAACCGGTAACCATAATGGGTATACGCTCTTCAACGGGCAAACATTTTCAAATGGTCAGGCATTCCCGTGGATCGCTGCTTTCCGCTCCCGCAATAACCGGGTGGAAGGATTGATTGTTGGCTCAATGGCTGGCAATACCCAACTGGCCGCGCAAATAGTGTCAACCATTCATTAAACATATTAAATCAATAAGCCATGCGCTCAATAAAATACATCTTCCTCATCGCCTGTATACTCTTCATCGGACGGGTAGCCGCACAAACCGGACAGCAGGATCCTACATCAATAACCCAGGAAATCGATTATCATATCGATGAACTTGGCAATGCCCGGCTGGAACTTAAAATGAAAATGAACGCCCAGCAATGGCAGGCTTTCAAAGCCAGTCCTGTAGCCAATAATCCCACCATATTCAAACGCGATATGGAACGGCAGATGACAGCTTACCTGCTGGAAGACATCAAAACCGATCTGAAAGAAAACGAACGGGTTTCAGTAACCTCCCTGACAGCAAAAAATATGGCAGTATACAAAGGAAAGGGTCGCTGGGAAATGAAGCTCGGCCTGAAAGATCCGAATGTTACTAAAGTGTCGGATGACTGTTACCTTTTGACGGGTAATTTGGTTTCAGGCGGCGGACTGATCCATCAGATCCAGAAAATATTCTTTCCAAAAGGCGCAACAAATATCAAACAGGATACCGACAGCTTTGGCAATGCCATCTTTACCTATAACCTGGAAGTAGAAGAAGGGGGCATTAACGCGTTCATGCTGGGCGGGGGCGGACTGATCCTGGCTTCTGCCGGAT
>JAEYRC010000405.1 GCA_023409675.1 Bacteroidota bacterium | reverse complement strand
TTACGGTCTGCTGTACCACTTCACGAACAGCGGCGGCAATGCCGGCTGCATCATAACCGCACTCCTGGTGCAGCTCTTTAAGCGTACCATGTTCTACCAGCCGGTCGGGTATTCCCAGTATTTTAAGTGATGCGCTATACTGATGCTGCGCCATAAATTCAGCGATTGCAGATCCAAATCCACCCACCACGGTTCCGTCTTCAACGGTAATAACATGATTGTAGCGCGTGAATATTTCATGCAGCAGGGCTTCATCGAGCGGTTTCACAAAACGCATATCATAGTGTCCGGGATTCAGTCCTTCCGTGACAAGTGTTCTTATCGCCTGAGTGGCAAAATTTCCCGGGTGGCCGATGGTTATCAGGGCAACATCGGTTCCTTCCCGCAACTTTCGCCCCTTACCCACTTCAATTTCCTGGAAAGGAGTACGCCATTCCGGTATCACACCTTCTCCGCGCGGATAACGGATAGCAATAGGCGAAGTGAAAGATTCGAGCTGGGCGGTGTACATGATATTGCGCAGCTCCGATTCATTCATCGGAGCAAAGACCACCATATTGGGGATGCAGCGCATATAAGCAAGATCATAGGCGCCATGATGCGTAGGGCCATCCTCTCCAACAAGTCCGGCTCTGTCGAGGCACATGATCACCGGAAGTTTTTGTATCGCTACATCATGAATTACCTGGTCGTATGCCCGTTGCATGAAGGAAGAGTAAATATTACAGAATACCTTCATACCCTGAGTGGCCATTCCGGCACTAAGCGTAACGGCATGCTGTTCGCAGATACCCACATCAAATGCCCGCTCAGGCATCTGTTCCATCATAAACTTCATGGAAGACCCTGAGGGCATTGCAGGGGTTATACCAAAGATCTTATCATTTTGCTCTGCCAGTTCCACCAGCGTATGCCCGAAAACATCCTGGTATTTTGGTGGCTGCGGCATGGAATAAGCCTTCTTATAGATCTCACCGGTGATCTTATCGAACAATCCCGGGGCATGCCACTTGGTCTGGTCTTTTTCAGCAAGAGCATAACCCTTACCCTTAACCGTAACAATGTGCAGAATTTTAGGTCCGGGAATTTCACGGAGATCTTCGAGCGTATCTGTCAGCTTGGAAATATTATTGCCATCGATGGGGCCGAAATAACGAAGTTTCAGGGCTTCGAACAGGTTGCTGCTTTTATTAATAAAACCTTTTATGCTGTGTTCCATCTTGCTGGCCATTTCACGGGTGAAGTTGGCCCCGATGGGTAATTTACCCAGCGCCTTCCAGATATCGTCCTTGAACTTATTGTAAGTTGGTGAAATGGAAATGTCTGTCAGATATTCTTTAAGTGCACCAACATTCGGATCAATGCTCATACAATTATCATTCAGGATGATCAGCAGATCAGTATCCGCTACGCCGGCATGATTCATACCTTCAAAAGCAAGTCCTGCGGTCAGTGCGCCATCACCAATAACGGCTATTGACTTGCGATTTTCTCCTTTATAGCGGGCTGCCATAGCCATGCCCAGTGCGGCCGAAATGGATGTGGAGGAATGCCCGACACCAAATGCATCGTACTCACTTTCTGTTCGTTTGGGAAAGCCGCTTAATCCATTGTATTTCCGGTTGGTGTGAAAATTATCCCGGCGGCCGGTAAGAATTTTATGTCCATAGGCCTGATGCCCAACATCCCATACCAACTGATCGTAGGGTGTGTTGTATACGTAATGGAGTGCAACGGAAAGTTCCACCACACCAAGACTGGCTGCAAAATGGCCTCCATGTACACTAACAACATCAATAATATATTGCCTCAATTCTTCCGACAACTGATGCAGTTGTTCTTTCCGCAATTGCCGAAGGTCTTCCGGTGAGTTAACCATTTTCAGCAGTGGCCCGGGCGTAATTTCCATTTGGCGCTTAATTTAAGGCATCAAAAATACATTATTTCCCCGCTGCGCAGGCAATTCGCGGGTTGAATCGGGTACTTTTAGGATATATGGCTGATTTTCAGGATATACTGAAAATCCTTTTTGAAAATCCCGAACATTTTTGCGTATTTTAATCGCCGGTGTTCGATGAATTTAGCCTTATATCCTATTTCAGCTTCAGAAATGATTCATTTATTTAGATTTGCTTTGTGAGTATTAAATCAATTTTTCGAAGAGTTTCCAATTACTGGTGGTGCCAGCTTGGTGGCTGGGGCATGGTCGGCTTATCCATTTTATTTTATGCCTATACCTTCCGACAGGAAATTTCCGGGCAGTACCTGGTTAAAATACTGATTGTCATGCTGTCGGGCATATCCAGCACACACCTGCTGCGGTATTTCATTAAACGGAACAACTGGCTGTTGCTGCCCATAGAAAGGATACTGCTTCGCCTGTGCATCGCGGTATTTTTCACCAGCCTTCTGTTCAGCCTGCTGGTCATGGGCCTCAATCACCTGGTGGATATGCCGGGAAATACCCGCGAACTGGAGTTCTCCACACGCCTGTTCGCTAACGTGCTGAATATCGGTATCTACATCATTCCCTGGGTGCTGATCTATATATTTTACCATTACCTGTCGAAAAGCCGCCGCCAGCAGTTGGATACCCTCAAGCTGGAGGCTCTGGTGAAAGAACTTGAACTTAAAACCATCAAGTCGCATATTAATCCGCACTTCATTTTCAATGCATTGAACAGTATCCGTGCCCTGATTGATGAAAATCCTTCCCGGGCAAGGGAAGCCATAACCGAGCTGAGCAATATCCTGCGCAGCAGTATGAAGTCGGAGACCATGGAAACAGTGCCCTTTGAGCGGGAGTTGAGTATTGTAAAAGACTACCTGGCCCTTGAACATATCCGATTTGAAGACCGCCTGAATATTGAATACAATATCGATGAAGCCACATTGGGGCAGCAGGTACCGCCCATGATGCTGCAAACATTGGTTGAAAATGCCATCAAACATGGTATCGGGAAACAAATTAAAGGCGGCGTGATAAAAGTTATCAGCGATTTTAAAGATAATTTTCACGAACTTATCGTTCAGAATACCGGTCGGCTGAACGGACACCTGAACGCAGACGGCTTTGGGCTCTCCTCCACCCGTAACCGCCTGCACCTGCTTTTTGGCGACCGTGCAAATTTCGAGATCCGCCAGGTGAATGAACTGGTGGAAGCCCGGGTAACAATTCCAATTGAGACAAACAAACCATCATGATCAAAGCTATACTTATCGACGATGAACGGCTGGCCCGGGCCGAATTGAAAAAACTGCTGGCAGAATTTCCTGAAATTGAAGTTATTGCTGAAGCCGCCAATGCTTCCGAGGGTATAGATAAAATTGAAAACCTGAATCCCGACCTGATCTTTCTCGACATACAGATGCCGGGAAAAACCGGGTTTGAAATGCTGGCGGAACTCAACCGGGCGCCCAATGTGATCTTTACGACGGCCTATGATGAATATGCCCTTAAGGCTTTCGAGGTCAACGCCCTCGATTACCTGCTTAAACCCATTGAGCCTAAAAGACTCGCGGATGCGATCCAAAAATTTCACGGGCAGGAAGAACGCGAACCCAATGGCATTTCAGCCGATACCAGCAATCGCTCGATTCTATCAGATTCCGACCAGGTATTTGTTAAAGATGGTGAACGCTGCTGGTTTGTAAAACTAGCTGATATCCGCTTATTCGAAAGCGTGGGTAATTATGCGAAAGTATTTTTCGGGAATAACAAACCCCTGATCTTAAAGTCGCTGAACGCCCTGGAAGAACGTCTTGATGAAAAAACCTTCTTCCGGGCCAACCGGAAACATATCGTCAACCTGCGCATGATTGAAAAGATCGAGCCTTATTTTAATGGCGGATTATTACTGGAGATGAAGGGCGGCGAAAAAATTGAAGTAAGCAGAAGGCAGACCGTGAAATTTAAGGAAATGATGAGCCTTTGATCAGCAACGGATATGCATATTCCTTTCCTCCGGACAACTAATTTCATCCCAGCAGCGTCTGAACCTGAACCAGGAATGCCTGCTTGCGGTTGAATCCTTAACTTACTGCCGCATAATGCTGCGGTTTTCCGAAATTTCTATTAAAATCAACAGACTCACTATGACATTCAAGCGTAGTTTTTTAACCCTTTGCACCGTATTGTCCCTGCTTGGCGCAAGAGCCCAGGAGGTTAACATCAGCCAGTCAGAAGTTACCCGGATCGTTACTACCCTGGCATCTGATGAGATGGCCGGCCGGGCTACCTTCACCCCCGGTATTGATAAAGCGGCAGATTTTATTGCTGCCGAATTTAAAAAGGCCGGCTTAACACCCATTAAAGGCAATTCTTATTTCCAGGAATTTTCTATGC
>JAEYRC010000404.1 GCA_023409675.1 Bacteroidota bacterium | reverse complement strand
TCTCAGGATCGTATCACTGGGCTATGTCTTTTATGCATATGGAATGGTAATGCCCGCCGCGTTCAATGGCGCCGGAGATACCCTCACACCCACCATAATTAACTTCGGGGGATTCTGGTGTTTCCAGATTCCAATGGCCTATATCCTGGCTATTCCACTGGAGATGGGTCCCCTTGGCGCGTTTATAGCTATACCGGTTTCTGAAACCGCAATAGCGATCGTAGCGATAGTGGTCTTCCGCAGGGGCAGGTGGAAGAAATATGCTGTTTGATTCCGGGTGCAGTTTTTTCTGTATACAGGTTTTGTTCACCCATCATTTTCGCGTATTTTCCGGAAACAGCATCATGAAATATATCAGCAATAATATTATCCGCCAGGTTTTACTGCTGGCAATAATTATTCTACTCGCGCTCATTCTCTTCTTCCAGCTCAAAGTCTTTTTACCCGCGTTTCTTGGCGCCTATACCTTATATGTACTCATGCGCAAATATATGTTTGTGCTGGAGAGCCGGTATAACTGGGGACGAGCCTGGTGTGCATCGCTGCTGATGCTGTTATCTTTCCTGATCATCCTGCTTCCGGTGTTTGTACTGGTCAACCTGCTGACCACAAAAATTTCCGGTGCGCTTGAAAACTCATCGGCATTAATTGAGAATATCAAATTGTTTATCCGGAATATTGAAGCCAGTTCGGGGATACGCATTTTAACTACCGAGAATATCAATAAGTTTACCGAATGGGGAGCACAAACCCTGCCCCAGATCCTGGGCGCCACCCTCCAAACCCTGATTTCGATCGTAGTCATGTATTTTCTCTTATTCTTCATGCTTACCGAAGGCCGTCGGATGGAGGCCAAATTTTATGAATGGGTTCCGCTGAAAGATGAAAACGTTATTATACTTCGCGGCGATCTGAACCGGCTGGTACTTTCCAATGCTATTGGTATTCCGCTCATCGCGCTCGCGCAGGGTGTGGTAGGTCTCATCGGTTATTTTATCATAGGTGTGCCCCAGCCCGTATTCTGGTTTGTGATAACCTGTATTGCGGGAATGATACCCGTGATCGGGGCGGCACTGGCTTATATTCCACTGGCAATACTGGTATATACCGGAGGAGAACCGGTAAAAGGAGTGATTACCCTCATTTTCGGATTAGCCGTTATTGGCAGTGTTGATAACGTTTTCCGCTTCTGGCTGCAGAAGAAAATTGGCAACGTTCACCCAACCATCACCGTATTTGGGGTGATCATCGGCGTTAGCCTGTTCGGATTTATCGGCCTCATCTTCGGTCCTATTCTTATCTCCCTCTTTTTATTACTGATGAAAGTGTATGTAACCGAGTTTGGTTCGGGAAAAGTGCCCGACGGACCGGTTCAGTAATGAACAGCTATACCACCGGCAAATAAAACGGGCGCTATTATACGATATCCCTCAGATAGCGGTTTGCGGCCCGGGCAAAAAAAACCGGATGCTGATCATTGGTGATCAACATCCGGGTATAAAGTTTCGGATAAGTATTACTTGCGTTCGAGCAGTTGGAAGAACTGATCCAGTTGTGGCTGAATAACAATCCGGGTGCGGCGGTTGGTTGCCTTTCCTTCTTTAGAATCATTAGATGCCAGAGGAATATATTCAGAACGGCCTCCCGCAGTCATACGGGTTGGGTCGATATTATAGGTATTCTGAAGAATACGGGTTACCGCGGTAGCGCGTTTAACACTCAGGTCCCAGTTGTCGAGAATACAGTTGTTTTTGATAGGAACATTATCTGTATGTCCTTCAACCAGGAAATGAATATCAGGATTAGCGTTCAGCACCTGGGCAACTTTACCCAGTACGGTATTGGCCTGAGCGGTTACGTTGTAGCTTCCGCTATTAAAGAGCATTTTATCGGAAATGGAGATAAACACTACGCCTTTCTCAACTTTGATTTCCACATCTTTATCGTTAACATCTGCCAGCGCGCTTTTCAGGTTCATTACAAGGGCCATATTAAGCGAGTCCTTGCGGGCCATAGCCGATTGCAGATCCTGGATATAGGCATCTTTGGCGCCGATATTTTCCAGTGATTTCCGCACACTCTCAGCCTGTGTAGAAGAAAGAACCGACAGGTCTTTCAACTGGTTCAGCACGGTAGTATTGTTTTCTTTTACATAAGCCAGTTCTTTATTCAGGCTTTCCAGTTGGGCCTGAAGCGCTGCCTTTTCACGCGCATGAGCCGCTTTTTCATCTTCACAGGCTTTCAGGTCATTCTGAAGCTGGGTTTGCGCGGCTGATAATTCCACATAGCGCAATTGTTCCGCCTTGTATTTTTTCGAGCTGACGCAGGAAAACAGCGAAACGGATAAAACAGAAACCATTAAAATAGATGTAATTTTCATTGCTGTCTTTTTTTAAAATATTGTCGAATTGTTTAAGGGTGACCAACTAAATTAGGATAATGTAAAAATAATGCCCGTTTTTATAATCCTTCCTGTTCTTAATCGGGATTACGGATGTGAATAATGCTGTATCACCCTCATCCCTCCACGATTACAGCAGTTGTTAAAAATGTATTAAAAAGTGGCTGCTATATTGAATTCGCGCTCAAACCGGTTTTTTTAAATTTCTTTGGGCAGGTCAGGGC
>JAEYRC010000386.1 GCA_023409675.1 Bacteroidota bacterium | reverse complement strand
ACGGTAGGCGCAGGTGACAGCATGGTAGCCGGCATGGTATGGCAACTTTCAAGGGATAATAATCTGGAAGATGTGGTGCGTTATGGTGTAGCCTGCGGCAGCGCAGCAACGATGAACCAGGGAACACAGCTTTTTGATCCCAAAGATGTCGAAAGACTATATCAGTGGATAGTAAAGAGCTCACATCACTATAAATTGAATCTCGACTGATCCTGAATAGATTTTCCCTAAATTTTATCTTCCCTAAACTTCAGCACATGCGGTATAGTATAGTAATGACCGGTTTATTAATGGTGTATTTACCGGTATTGGCACAGCAGCGCCAGTCTATTGACTTTGAAACATACAATCCCCGTTCAACCCTGGTGGTTCCCGAAAACCGGGTGTTAGAATCAAAGTTTCCTTTTATAGATGTACACAATCACCAGCGGAATATGAGTGAGCAGGATCTTTCCCTGCTGATTACTGAAATGGATAAGATGAATATGCGGCTGATGATCAACCTGAGCGGTCAGGGCGGAAAGCGGTTAGAGGATGCCGTTAGTCGTGTGCGTAAAGAGTATCCTGGTCGCTTTGCCCTGTTTACCAACATCAATTTTAATGAACTGGGCAGGAAGGACTGGCTTGAAACGACACTGAAGCAATTGGAAGACGATGTGCGCAATGGGGCAGTGGGGCTGAAGGTATATAAGAATTTAGGGTTTTCAGCCCGGGATATAGACGGAAAGCGCATTGCTGTTGACGATCCAAGGCTGAAACCGGTGTGGGACAAATGCGGTGAACTGAGGATCCCTGTTTTGATTCATACCGCAGATCCCGCTTCATTCTGGGATGAGCCGAATGCCGATAATGAACGCTGGCTGGAACTGATCACCCATCCCGGACGGAAACGCGGCCCCGATAACCCGGTGCCTTTTGAAGCGCTGATCAGCGAACAGCACCGGATGTTCAGGGCGAGCCCGGGTACAACATTCATTGCCGCGCATTTTGGATGGTTTCCAAACGACCTCGATCGCCTGGGAAATATACTGGATGAGATGCCGCATGTAATGATAGAATTTGGTGCCGTCATTGCTGAACTGGGCAGACAGCCACGGCAGTCCCGGGCGTTTTTCGATCAATACCAGGACAGGATCTTATTCGGAAAGGATTCCTGGGTGCCCGCGGAATATGAAACCTATTTCAGGGTATTGGAAACTACAGATGAATATTTTCCCTATCATAAGAAGTACCATGCCTTTTGGCGAATGTATGGCCTGGGCCTTTCGGACGAGCTTCTGAAAAAAGTTTATTACAAAAATGCCCTGCGCATAATTCCCCGTCTTGATGGCGCGGGCTTCCCGGAGTAAAAGAATGTAAGACAGGGTTTTGTATAATTTAAAACAATGTTGTGCTGCTAATTGTTCAGAAATTTCCAGGTGCCAGCCGGGAAATTGCTTCTTCAGGGTATAGAAAAACGTAATTTTAGAAAAACCTTGTTTATGAAAAAGAAACTCACCGCTTTATTCTTTGCGGTCGCGGCCGCATTTTCATTACCTGTCATGGCTCAGGACCAGGATGCCCAGAAAGCCTGGATGGATTATATGACTCCGGGTAAATTTCATGAAATGATGGCCCGTGACAACGGAACCTGGGATGCTGCTATCAGTATATGGCCTGCGCCGGGCGCTCAGGCTATGACAAGTACCGGTACGATTGTATACGAAATGATACTTGGTGGCCGGTATCAGCAGATGACGTTCAAAGGAGATATGATGGGAATGCCTTTTGAGGGAATCGGAACAGCTGCGTATGACAATGTGAAAAAGAAATTCATCAATACCTGGATGGACAATATGGGTACGGGTATCATGTATCTTGAAGGTCCCTGGGATGAAGCTACCAAAACTATAAAGCTAAGTGGAAAGCAGGTTGAGCCCGTTAGCGGACAGGAAATAACTGTTCGGCAAACGCTTCAATATATTAATGACAACGAACAGCTCATGCAGAGCTTTACCGATTATGAGGGAAAGGAATTCAAAACAATGGAAATACGGTTCAAACGGAAATAGAATGCCAACGCTCATTTATAATCAGCCGGGTTAATCCCGGCTTTTTTTATGGAGAACCGCGAAGTTTCCCTCAGCATCGGTTGTATGTATTCAGCAAAAATGGGCGTATAAAAAAAGCTCCGGACCCGGAGCTTCTTTTAGTGGCTACTAATACAATAGTTTAAGAGATTTATCGGCCCCGGTTTGTACGTATTCCATTGCGCTGGGGTCGTAAACTGGCCTCTACTTCTTCTTTGAATTTTTTATACTGCTCTGCAGTGAAGATCTTTTTTAATTTTTCATCGCGTTCGCCAGTCATCTTATCCATTACCGACCGGTCGGGCCGGACACCGGATTGCATTTGTTCCCGCATTTTTTCAAAACCTCTGTAATAGCTGGTATACACGCTATCAGTAGCTGCGCTTTGAACAGCATTCAGTTTCAATGCCGGCGTAAGTTTGTCCATTACATCCTTAACTCTTTCTTCCACCGTTCGGCCACCCTGTTGTGCAAAACCGGAGGATAATGTTACCAGGCTGAGGATGCAAACAAGGAACAGGTGACGATTCATGATGGTGTATTTTAGAGTTATAATTAACGGGAAGAATTTTTAGGTGCGTTTCGGACATGATCCCTTCGAACCCCGCCCGTCATACGGGCCACCACCTGGGGTAATATGCTATCAAAACGACTGACCTGTTCGGGAGTGCAGAGCTTACGAAGCTGGGTAAAATAGAGAAATAACTTTTTGTCAAGCGCGGCCTGTTGATCACCAATTGGGCGGGCGATTGAATCCAGTGTTACCGGATTTTCATCATAACTATACACCTTACCGTAAAAAGCCGTTTTAGTTTGCCGCAGTTGTTCAAAAAGAGGTTTCATTTCGGCACGATGTTTTTCACGCATCGTTTTATACGTAGTGATCTGATCCTCGTTAAAACCGATCTCCTTTTGCAGGGTTTCTGCAAAACCTCCCTGACGGGAAACAGCTGGTGCCGGTTTATCGGCGGGTTTATTGCCCAGCAGGAAGATGAGCATTCCGATATTGGTTATCAGCA
>JAEYRC010000085.1 GCA_023409675.1 Bacteroidota bacterium | reverse complement strand
ATTCGATACCCTGGTGAATGAGTTAAGGCAATACAATTCCGAACTTCTGCATAAGCAGTTCATCATTGCGGTCAGTAAGGCTGATATGCTGGATGATGAATTAAAATCCGCCATAGTAAACGAGCTTCCGGCCAATTTTCCGGTTGTATTTATTTCATCGGTAACTCATAAGGGTATAGCTGAACTTAAGGACCTCCTTTGGCAAACACTGAATGTTCCTGCGAATTTGGGGGGATAGTGTGAATGTGGGGCAGGAGTTCCAGAAAATTCTGAGGACGATTTGTATGATCGTGCGGCAGGATTTCCCGCAGATTCCGCAGATTTTGAGCGGATTTACGCAGATATTGGCTGTTCATCTGCGCCCATCTGCCTAAAATCTGCGTCATTTGCGGGAACCATTCCAATAGCTATAAAAACCTGGTTCGTAATTTTAAATCAAAATCAGATGCTGAAATTTCTGTTGTTTGTGGGTATTGGCGGAGCAGCAGGAAGTATCGTACGATACCTCACGCAACTGTTGTTTGTGCGACATCAACTACAGGCCTTTCCGTATGCTACATTAGTAGTCAATATCGCAGGCTGCTTTCTGATTGGCCTGCTGATGCAACTCCCCTTCAAATCAGAATGGCCTGATCAGGAATTCAGGCTGCTGATGGTTACCGGATTCTGCGGGGGACTGACCACATTTTCTACTTTCTCTTATGAAAATATACAACTGCTTCAGCAGGGTAATACAAGCGCATTTCTGACTTACAGCCTCATCAGTTACCTTGGTGGCTTAGCCGCTGTGTATGCAGGTACAATGGTTGGAAAACTAATCTGATCTCAGGATCCACGATGGATCCGTTCCCGGATGATAAAACGCAAGGGCGCCGCGGATTTAGCGGATTCTTCCTTCATCTCCTGATCGGGTAAGGGAACTACCCCATGTCGCGCAAATTCCTGTAATAACATTGTTCTGTACGACTGCGCCCGGGTACCACCTGATTCCCTGCGCTTCGATTTTGTCGTATTCATGGCCACCGCCCCACTGCCCGGGTAGGGCTGACTGCCAACGGCAGCAGTCGAGGCTGAATCAACTTTTCGCCCGGTACTGCTTGTTTCCATATTCGCATCTTCCCTACCCATACCCGCACTTCCTACCCAGGCACTATCCCCTATATTGGCCTTTTCAGCTCCCGGAATATCGCTCCAATTCTCTACCGGAATGAGCTCCAGCTCCCGGTGCGCCCGGATCGATTCGGAAATTTTATAAACTGCTTCACGGGTTTCCGCTGTTAGTTTATCCGCTTTTTTTGCGGAAGACTTAAATTCAACCTGCAACTGATTATCCACTTTCTTTACGGATTGAATAATTCCCGATGATGTTGCCTGATCCTTTAACTGCTGATATATGGCTTCTATCGCCGTATCCTGAAGCGCCGGCTGAATTAAGCTGACCTGTTTTACAGCAGGGGCAGCACTTCTGCTTAAACTATCGAACCGTTGCTGACAAGCCGCATTTTTTTCTTCCAGCAGGCTGATACTGTTTCTCAGGGCAGTTACCTGCTCAGCCCATGCCGTACTATCAGCGCGATAGCTTTCCATATATTGCTGTACTTCATCGTATTTACGCTGAGTAACACAGGAAGTCAGCAGTAGCACCGAAATCAGCAGACCGAAAATTTTAATTTTTACCATAACCGGATAATTTATTGATCCGGATTAAAACCTAAATTTTTATGCCAGCAAATGGGCGGCAGGCAAATAATACCGCCCCAAAACTGAGGCGGAGAGCCTCAAAACAAACTGTTTATCAGGGTTGATTTCTGCGATTGATGGAGATCAGCAGATTGATGGCGAAGGCCAGACAGGCGCCGGCAAGCATTAACGCGAATTCGTAGATAAAGCCTATTCGTACCGGACTGTCATGCTGCAGATAGATAAACATGAATATCCCGGTAAGGAAGAAGTAGAGCCACATGCGCCGTTTTTTAGCCTTGGTTTGCATACCTGTTCTTAAAGTCATTAATTAATGATCGGTTTCGCATCTTTCCAGCGCCACAGGTGTAAGCAGGCGTAGGTTCGGTAAGGCGACCATCGCTCCGATAACCCCAGCATCTCCTGTTGCAGCTTTTTTTTATCGCCACGGTCGATGCCATACAATTCACTCATAGCGATTTGAATACCGAGGTCACCCACTGCAAATACATCTTCCCGGGCCAGGGTAAACATCATCAGCATCTCTACCGTCCACCGGCCTACTCCTTTTATCTGCGTAAGATAGGCGATCAGCTCTTCATTCTCCAGTTTATTCAGGGTGCGATTGTCGAGCCCCTGTTCCAGCGCAAAGCGGGCGACATGTTGTACATAGGCTGCTTTGGCATTCGATAAACCGATTGACCGGAGCGTTTCAGTATCCGTATTTAAAATATCCTCCGGAGAAGGCTTTTTACCGGGGTATAAGGATAAGAACCGGTTATTGATAACGGCGGCTACCCGGGTTGATAACTGCTGACTCATGATGGAACTGCACAAGCTTAGGAAAACATTTCGCTTACGCGTTAACGTTACAGGCTCCTGTACAGCGAGCACCCTGCGGAAGATCCTATCTTTGGAAAGATGTTTGATATATTCCATCCCTTAAATAAACTGATAGCTCATATTACCATCCCGCTCATCCTTCAGTTGAATACCCATGGAGATGAGCTTATCGCGGATCGTATCAGACGTGATGTAGTCCTTATTCTTCCTGGCCTGCTTTCTTAAATCGATCAGCAGTTCGATCACGCCCCTGAGCCGGGAATCGGCAAACTGCTGATCAGCCTGTAATCCAAGGATATCGACCAGGTATAACCGAAAATATTTTTTAATGAGCCCGATGGTGTTGCTGCTTAAGGCATCCGCTTGCAGATGACCGTCTTTCAGCGAATTGATAACGGGAACGATCTCAAATAAATTTGCCAGCACCTTAGCGGTATTGAAATCATCGTTCATGAATTCATCCAGTTCTCCTAACAGCGTCCTGACTTTTACATCCAGTTCCACATTGGCAGCACGGTGTTCCTGCAGCTCCGTTTTCTCTATACTTTCAAAGGCCTCCCAAATTCTTTTCAATCCCTTTTCTGCTGCCTGCAGCGCTTCATTGCCGAAGTCAAGGGTACTGCGGTAATGCGTCTGCAGAATAAAAAACCGGATGGTCATTGGGCTATACCCCTTCTCCAGCAGGGGATGCTCACCGGAAAACATTTCCGTTAGCCGGATCTGGTTATTGTAGCTTTTTCCCATCTTCTTACCATTCACTGTGATCATGTTATTATGGATCCAGTAGCGGACAGGGTGCTGCTTATTGCAGATCGTGCTTTGCGCGATCTCACTTTCATGGTGAGGGAATTGCAGATCCATTCCTCCTCCATGAATATCGAACTGCGGGCCCAGGTATTTGGTTGCCATTGCAGAACACTCAATGTGCCAGCCCGGGAATCCCTCGCCCCATGGGCTTTCCCAGCGCATAAGATGTTGCGGCGGGGCGGCTTTCCATAACGCGAAATCCTGGCGATTTCGCTTTTCATCCTGTCCTTCCAGCAGCCTGGTGGTTTCCAGCAGATCATCCATTACCCTGCCGCTTAATTTTCCATACGGGTAATGTTCAGCATATTTTTTTACATCAAAATACACCGAGCCATTTACTGTATACGCGTACCCTTCTTTTAAGATCGTTTTGATCATGCTGATCTGTTCAACGATATGCCCCGTGGCCGTCGGCTCAATGGTTGGTTCCAGGTTGTTGAACTGCAGCATGGCCCAGTGAAACATATTGGTATATTTCTGTACCAGTTCCATGGGCTCAAGCTTCTCCAGAATGGCTTTCTGCGCGATCTTATCCTGCGCCTCCCTGCCTTCTTCCTCAAAATGTCCTGCATCCGTGATGTTGCGGACATAACGCACCTTATAGCCCAGGTGCATCAGGTAGCGGTACACGATATCAAAGGTGATGAATGGCCGGGCATGACCAAGATGACTTTCGCCACTTACTGTAGGACCACACACATACATCCCCACATGCCCCGGTGTTATGGACTCAAACGCTTCTTTTTGTCGGCTCAGTGAATTATAGATCTTTAAGGAACTCATATTAAATATTTTCCCGCAGCGCCGGGTTTAGGAGCTCAAAAATAGGCAAAGCTTTTCAGCAATTTCGTTAATTCAGAAAGGAGATTTCAACCACAGGAGCTGTATGCGAAACAGAAGGCAGGGTTGAAGGTGCATACTATTGCTCATCATTAACTTCCTGCCGCCGCAACCGAAGGTCTGTAAGTACGGGGTAATGATCGGAGTAGGACAACACATAGCTCTTGTAGCCGGTCACTTCAAACTGTTTATCGGCCATGATGTAATCGATCCGCAGGGTTGGAGAAATACTGGAGAAGGTTCTGCCAATACCAGCCCCCTTTTCCTGGAAAGCATCCTGCCGGTCGCCCTTTACCCTGAAATAGGTATAGGAATTGGGAATATCATTAAAATCGCCGCAGATAATTTCAGGATATGCACTGGCATCCAGTTCACGCCGCACAATGTCGACCTGATCGCCCCGGTACGAATAACCCAGCTTGAGTTTTCGTACAATAGACCTCGAGGCATCGACAAGAGAATCTTCTACATTTTTAATTATTTCCAGCTTCCTGAACTCGTCATCACCGAATAAGACCGATTGCAAATGGGTATTGTACACGCGGATGGTATCGTTGTTGATTTTTATATCCGCGCCGATCAAACTTTCTGAGGCCCGGTATTTCTGTGGACCAGGGTAGCGGAAATGAATACTGTCGATGATGGGATATTTTGAAAAGATCACCACACCAAGTTGAAAGTTATCCTTGCGGCGTTCGTAATCGGTTACCCGATAGTGATAGGGATAGCCCAGGGCCTGAATATCCTGCACATTGCTGAAGAACGTTTTATGCCTGATCTCAATAAACTCCTGCATACAAATTATATCGGGCTCTTTCTGACGGATGAATTTTAAAATATCATTTCGTTCATGGTTAGCCGAATCGGATTTCTTTACCTGACCCGTATAGGCATGTACATTCCAGGACATAACCCGGATATGTGCAGGCGAGGTTTTTTTTTCAGGAAAAGTACTTCCATAATTAAAACCCAGCAAGGCGCGGATATTGCTGTAACCTGCCACCATAGTCAGCAGCGGAAGAAGAGCCCATTTGGAGCGGAAGACCAGCCAGAAGATAAAGAAGCCGAATACCAATACCAGCAGGAATGGAAAAGCAAGGCCGGTAAAAGCAATAAACCACCATTTTGCGGGATGCAGAAAAGCATTAAGGCAGGCCATTCCGAAAAAGACGACCACTATGCAATTCGCAATAATGAAGAACCGCTTTATAACGGTCCGGATCAAACGGGCCATGACATAAAATTACAAATCTTCATTTTGCGCAGCCCGCTTCAGAATATCTTTTTCCTCTTCTGAAAGGGATCTGTATCCTTTTTGATTTATTTTATCGAGGATATCATCAATACGTTTTTGCGTAATAATGGGTGATTTTTTATACGGCTCTCTGCCTTTGGTATTGTAATAGTATTCTTTGCGGGCCGTTTTTTTCCAACTGTTTTCTTCAGGTTTGAACAGGTTAGCCGACCACCGGAAAAATTTATTCACCGGCTCACTGCCATCATATCCCTTTTGCATGAGGCGAACAAAGAAAAACCCTGTGGCTGCGCCGGCGAGATGCGCCAGATGCCCGCCACCGTTCTGCCCCTGGATGCTGGCAAAGTCAATGATAACGAAAATTACGGTTAGTACCCATAGTGGAATGCCGCCGTTAATCATCGGAAAAAGGCGGTAGCGCGGCGCTATGGTGGTCGCTGCAATAGCAATGGCCATTACACCTGCTGAAGCGCCTTCCAGTGTTGCAAAATCAGCACGGGGTACCAATGCGGGGATTACATTAAAGCTCAGCAGAAAGATCAGTCCCCCGGCCAGGCCTCCGTATAAAAATACCGGAATGAGTTTTCCATTACCGGCAAGGTCCTGAAGAATGAATCCGAATGCCCATAGCCACAGGAGGTTTCCCAGAAGATGAAAAACTCCGTCGTGCATAAACATGTAGGTCAGCAGGGTCCAGGGACGGAAAAGCAGCTTAGCGGGGTCAGCGGGCAAAGCAAACCAGTTGAACACTTCTGGCCGGTACGATGCTCCGCTTTGGAGCACCAGGTCGTAAACTATAGAAATGAATTTGAATATGCAAAATACAATAGCCAGGATCGCCAGCAAGGTTACCAGGGAATTTCCATCCTGCCCCAGCATCATTCTTTTTCTATACCTGTCTTCTCTTAACACGCGATACCTTTTTATAAATTTACAACATCAGGCGCAGCCCCGGTGGTGAAACCCAATAATTAATAAAAATTTCTTCGGTTCGTTTTATTCCAATACCATACAAGAATAAAGCCTACTGCTGCGCCGCCCAGGTGTGCCCAGTGCGCCACATTATCGCCGGCAGAATTTTTCAGTCCCAGCCACAATTCCATCGCAGCAAGAAAAAGGACAAACCATTTGGCCTTAACCGGAAACAGGAAATAGAGGTATAGAACACTGTTGGGAAAGAGAAAGGCAAATGCTGCCAGGCAACCATAAATCGCGCCGGAGGCACCGACGGTGGGGATATTTACCCGAAAACGTTCGGCATACAGGAGTTCTTCCTGAACAGCAGCCGGTGCCCGGTAAAACTCAGCCATTACCGGCTCCATTTCGAGGTACAAAACACCAAGATGCAGAAAGGCCGCTCCCAGTCCGCAGGCCATATAAAAGATCAGGAACCGTTTCGACCCCCACACATTTTCCAGCATCGCCCCAAACATCCACAGGATAAACATATTAAAGAGCAGGTGCATGAAATCGCCATGCATAAACATATGGGTTACGAGCTGATGTGGCCTGAAAAACACTGAATGCACATCATGCAGTGCAAACAGGTTACTTATGCTGAAGTAGGCATTGTGCTGAAAGGTGGTCTGTGCAAAAAATACCAGGGTGTTAATGATCAGCAGGTTCTTAATTACCGGCGGAATCGTCTGGAAATTGCGCATTCTTATATTTGCCATATTCTTGTTCTTATTGACTGTTGCTGATGCCTGCCTGACGGTTCAGCCTGAGTTTTACTATCGTTTCAATATGCAGGGTATGTGGAAACATATCCACGGGCAGCACCCGCTCTACCTGGTATTTTTCAGAAAGCAGGTTCAGGTCCCGGGCCTGCGTAGCCGGATTACAGCTTACATATACCACCACGGGGGCTTCCATCGCCAGGATCTGGCTGACCAGGGTCTCGTGCATGCCGGCCCTTGGCGGATCGGTTATGATCACATCCGGATTGCCATGCGACTGAAAAAATTCATCGGTACATACCGTAGCCACATCACCGGCAAAAAATTCAGCATGGCCGATCTGGTTAAGCAGGGCATTTTCCCGGGCATCTTCAATCGCTTCGGCGATCATTTCCACACCAATGATCTTACGGGCCTGCCGGCTGCAGAAAATTCCGATGCTTCCGGTTCCGCAATATAGATCATATACAATTTCATTCCCGCTAAGCCCGGCAAACTCCCGCACCCTGCGGTAAAGCTGTTCCGCCTGGGCGGTATTGGTTTGAAAAAAGGATTTGGGACCGATCTTGAAACGGAAATCTTCCAGGGTTTCAATAACATAGCCCTTCCCATGAACCACTACCGGCTCCTGATCATGCAAACTGTCGTTCCATTTCCGGTTGATCGTGTACAGCAGGGTGGTGATCTGCGGAAAGCGGTCGAGAAGATGTTGCAACAGTCCGCTACGGGCGGCCTCATCATCTGAACCAAAAACCATATTCACCATAACTTCTCCCGTACGGCAGATGCGGAGCTGCATATTCCGCATAAAGCCTTCATGCTTGCGGATATCGTAAAAACTGAAACCCTGTTCCAGCGCGTAATTCCGTGCAGCCAGCCGAAGCGCGTTGGTGGGCTCTTCCTGAAGGTGGCATTGCTGAATATCGACGATCTTATCAAATATTCCCCGGGCATGAAAGCCGGCAACGGGTTGTTCGGATAAAATGGCGGGGTCTGCCAGTTCTTCGGGCTGCAGAAACCGTCTCGATCCGAAGGTATATTCCATCTTATTGCGGTAATAGCGCTGCTGCGGAGCGCCCATTATGGGCTCAAGGCCCTGAAGGGTTATTTTACCGATCCGCTGCAGGGTTTCCACGACCTGTTTTTCCTTATACTGCAGTTGTTTTTCATAAGGCAGCATCTGCCACTGACATCCGCCGCATACGCCAAAATGCATACAAAAAGGCGCCGTCCGGTCTTCGGAGTACTGGTGATGCCGGATCGCTCTCCCTTCCGCCCAGTCCTTTTTATTCTTTCCCAGCCGCACATCTACAAGATCCCCCGGCACGGCATCTGCGATAAAAATAACCTTACCATCGAGCTTCGCGATCGACTTACCCTCTGCGGCATAGTCTTCTACCCGCACCTGTTCCAGCATCTTGTGTTTGTTTTTTCTGCTCACCCGGCAAAGATAGGTTTCACTACCCAAAGCCGTTATCAGGATTTATCGCTATACTTTTTCTCCGCTTCCTTTGCCTTTTCAAAATCCAGTACTACCCCATTGATACAATAGCGCAGCCCTGTTGGCGGCGGACCATCATCAAACACATGCCCGAGGTGTGATTTACAGCGGCCGCACTGCACTTCTGTGCGCGTCATGCCATGAGAATGATCCGGCTCATATATAATACTGGCCTTCGATACCGGCTGATAAAAACTTGGCCAGCCGCAGCCACTTTCAAATTTGGTGTCGCTCAGAAACAACGCATTCCCGCAGGCGGCACAATAGTAGGTGCCCACTTCCTTTGAATGTTCAATAGGGCTTGTAAAAGGGCGTTCCGTTCCTTTCTGCCGGGCGATGGCATACACCTGCGCGGGCAGTATTTTTTTCCATTCTTCCTCTGATAATTGTACAGAACTGGTATCGGTGCGTGAATACACCGGGTTATTTGTTTGCATATCCCGTTTTTTTTCAGTTTTAGACGTTTCGCGTGCAGGCTGCGTATAACTGCATTGCTGGAATACCAGGAGCAGAAAGGCCGACAGCACGTATTTCAGCAAAATTTTCATATCCGGCTTATTTATGCTTAAAGGTACGAAACGGGATGCTCCCGCACAGGTTTCAGCGCTGTAGCGCCAGCACTTTAAAGAAGTTTTATTAAAATTTTCATCCGTTTTTGAAGAAAATCCCGGAATTCCTGATTCCTGTTAAAGGATTTTCAAAACGGTTGGATTATATTTACCCCTTTACTCATTTGATCAAATACGGTTTTGAAGATGTTTAATTTAATTCTATTCGGTCCTCCGGGCAGTGGAAAAGGTACTCAGGCGGAAATGCTTATTGAAAAATTCGGGTTGAAACACCTGGCTACCGGCAATCTGCTGCGTGAAGAGATCGCGGCGAAAACCGCGCTGGGCATGGAAGCCCGCCGGTATATGGATCAGGGGCAGCTCGTTCCGGATGAAGTGGTGATCGGGATGATCCGTTCCGCGCTGGAACACAATACCAGCGCTAAAGGATTTTTATTTGATGGCTTTCCCCGTACCGTTGCCCAGGCAGAGGCGCTTGATACCTTATTATCGGAAAATAATGCTGCCATTGATATTGTTCTTGCCCTCGATGTGAGTGAAGAAGAACTGGTTCAGCGGGTGCTGAACAGGGGGAAAACCTCCGGCCGCAGCGATGATGTGGATGAATCCATTATCCGCAACCGCATTGTGGAATACCGTACTAAAACCGAACCGGTAGCCGATCACTATAAGAAATCTGATAAGGTCACGCATATCCGGGGTGAAGGAACTATTCAGGACATATTCAATGCCCTGAGTGCCCAGATCGAAGCCCGCATGGATCGGATAAGCTGATCACGCTAACTTTTCGTGAGTTTATTTATTGCTGTTCAGAAGAGAGTCTGCCTTTTGTAAGCTCTCCAGGATATCCTGTTTAACCTTTTCAACCTTTACTTTTTCATTTTCCAGGTAGGCAATACGCACCTGTGGATTACCCTGCCCTGAATCGGCCCGGAAATCATGCATCCAGTCGCTCATACCATCATCTGCCTGTTTTAACGCTGACAGAATGGATTCATAATCCTTCCGCAGGGGTTCAAGCTGCTGTGCTTCGGCATCGGAAAGGAGTTCAATGGAATCCAGCTTTTCCTGCAGCAGCGAAATATTCTTCGACAATTTTCCCATCCTTGCCATGCCGATATCGTGACCCTGCATCACCTCTTTGAACAGACTATCCTCCCGGGTGGCGGGAATCTGGCTGTACCCGTTGGGGCGTGCGGAAGAAGAATCAGCAGCATCATTACAGGCCACCATCACCAATACAGTAAGAACAAAAAGCGGGATACGAGCGTACATGTAAAATCTTTTCTCAAAAGTAGGAAGAAGAGCGTCAACAGCTACATTATTTTTGGTTGAAAACTATCCTGCATTATTTATGTTCCGGCGGATTAATTTTAAGTTTCGTTCAGTTCAGGGGAAAAGAATTCCATTAAATTCGTACAATGTATACGGTTGAAAACTATATCACCGGTAACTGGATCCGTGGTGATGGCGAAGGTCAGCCATTGTACCATGCGGTTACCGGAGAAAAGATTGCGCTTGCTACAACAAAAGGTCTTGATTTCAGGTCAGTGCTGGAATATGGTCGAAAGGTCGGTAATCCAGCCCTGCGAAAAATGACCTTTCATGAAAGAGGCCGGATGCTTAAAGCCCTTGCCCTGCACCTGCGCGGGCATCTGGAAAAATTTTATACCGTAAGCCTGATGACGGGCGCTACCCGGGCTGATAGCTGGATCGATATTGAAGGTGGAATCGGCAACCTGTTTTCTTATGCCTCCTTACGCCGCCAGTTTCCCGACGAACCTTTTTATATTGATGGCGAAGCTGCCATGCTTGGAAAAGGCGGCACCTTTAGCGGGCAGCACATTATGGTGCCCAAAGAAGGAGTTGCTGTGCATATCAACGCCTATAATTTTCCGGTATGGGGAATGCTGGAAAAGATCGCTGTAAACTTACTGGCAGGGGTACCCGCTGTGGTGAAACCGGCAACAGTAACCTCATTTCTTACAGAGGCCGTATTTCGGGAAATCATCGCTTCAGGTATTCTTCCGGAAGCTGCTGTACAGTTGATCTGCGGCAGTGCCGGCGATCTGCTCGATCATGTTCAGTCGCAGGATGTGGTCACCTTCACCGGTTCCGCATCAACAGGATTAATGCTTAAATCGGGTAAGACGATTCTTGAACAGAATGTATTATTCAATATGGAATCCGACTCCCTGAATTGTATTGTACTGGGATCGGATGTGGAACCTGGCCAGGACGAATGGGACATTTTCATAAAGGAAGTTCGTCGGGAAATGACTGTTAAAGCCGGGCAGCGCTGTACGGCCATCCGCCGCATTTTCGTTCCCGAATCCAGAATGGAGGCAGTTTGGAAAGATCTGTCTGCGGCGCTCGATAAAACCACTGTTGGAAACCCGTTGAATGAACAGGTGAGAATGGGAGCACTTGCCGGTAAAGGACAGCGGCAGGAAGTTTTTACACAGGTGGAAAAGTTGCTAGCCTCATCACAGCTTATTTATGGAACACTCGACAGTATAGAACTTATCGATGCCGACTTCGACAAAGGGGCCTTTATGAGTCCGCTGTTGCTGAAAAATGAAACGCCCTTTAGTTCCCCTGCACCGCACGAGGTGGAGGCTTTTGGGCCCGTAAGTACCTTAATGCCCTATAAAACACTCGACGAGGCGGTTGCCCTGGCCAGGCTGGGAAAGGGGTCGCTGGTATGTTCAATCGTCACCGGTAACGAGGGCATTGCACGGAAATTTGTCCTGGGCGCGGCCACCCATCATGGCCGGATATTAGTGCTTAACCGCGAATGCGCTAAAGAAAGTACGGGTCATGGGTCTCCCCTGCCCATGCTGGTACATGGCGGGCCCGGCCGGGCAGGAGGTGGCGAAGAAATGGGCGGTATACGCGGCGTGCAGCACTATATGCAACGAACCGCTGTGCAGGGTAGTCCGACTATGCTCAGTACCATTACCAATTCCTATATACCCGGCGGCAAAACCAACGCTACCGATCAGCATCCTTTCCGGAAGTATTTTGAAGAAATCGGGGTGGGCGACAGCATTACCACCCATCGCCGCACCATTACAGAAGCGGATATTGTCAACTTCGCCAATGTAAGCTGGGATCACTTTTATGCGCATACCGATCATACCTCACTTGACGGAACGATATTTGAAAAGCCGGTAGCGCACGGGTATTTTATTTTGAGCGCGGCCGCAGGGTTATTTGTTGATGCCGCGAAAGGACCGGTTTTATTAAATTACGGACTGGAAGAATGCCGCTTTCTGAAACCGGTATATGCCGGCACCACGATGTATGTTGTACTGACCTGCGCCCAGAAGACCGCGCAGGAACCAAAAGACGCGAAAGACCGTCCGAAGGGGATCGTGAAATGGCGGGTATCGGTGTATGACCAGCAGGATGAGATGATCGCGGTGGCTACCATACTAACGATGGTGGCTATGCGCAATGCAAAGAACGCTTAAACGGGTAAATCATAGCACTTTTTATATGCAGGACGAATCATATGTAAAATCGGTGGTGGTCAATGGTGTATGCACGATTGAGTTCTATCATCCCAAGGGCAATTCACTTCCGGCCAAATTGCTGGAGCTGCTGGCGCAGGAAATTTACAGTGCAAGCAATAACGATAATGCGCGGGTGCTGGTCATCCGTTCCGGGGGAAACAAATCCTTTTGTGCAGGAGCATCTTTCGACGAACTGGCCGGCCTCAGAAATGAAGATGAAGGTCAGCAGTTTTTTAACGGCTTTGGCCAGGTGATCAATGCCATGCGGAAATCGCCCAAACTGATCATCGTGCGCATTCACGGCAAGTGTGTTGGCGGAGGTGTTGGTATTGCTGCTGCCGCAGATTATGCCATTGCTGCCGGCGATGCCGATGTTAAGCTCAGTGAACTTTCGATCGGGATTGGTCCATTCGTAATCGGACCTGCCGTAGAACGTAAAATAGGTTTATCCGCGTTTTCTGCGCTGGCGATTGATTCCTCCATGTGGCGAAATGCCGACTGGGCGCGGCGTAAAGGCCTGTATGCAGAGTTGCATCCTTCGGTTGAAGATATGGATGAATCTATAGGTCGCCTTGCCGACAGCCTGTCGCATTCGAGTCCGGAAGCGATGCGGGAGATCAAGAAGATGTTATGGGCTGGAACGGAACACTGGGACGAGCTGTTGGCTGCACGGGCTGCCATCAGCGGAAGGCTTATTCTGAATAAAAAGACAGTATAGTATACAGGCGTTTTAAGGAGCGGTGAATAGCCTGAGTGTAGGGCAGGAGTCGGCGCAGGTTTTAGCGTATAATCAACGTGAATATATGTTTCCCGCAGATCCTGCAGATTTTGGCTGATTTTCGCGGATCCTGGTTGCTCTATCGTGCCTGTTCACGGTGGCAAGGATATGAAAAAGGCACTTTCCTTATTGCTGCCAAGTTGTTAAAAATATTAAATTATTTTTCTAATTTCTGTACTTTAATTACATAATTTAACCTTGGCGAATAATTATTGTTCATAAAAAAGCCTTTTATGCCTATAAATACCGGCAAAATCATCAGTGACCTGCGTAAGCAAAAAGACTGGAACCAGACCGATCTGGCCAGCAAGAGTGGCGTTAGCCGGGAGATGATCGGAAAATATGAGCGCAGTGAAGCCATGCCTTCTATTGAAGCGGCAAAAAAAATTGCGGATGCTTTTGAAGTCAGCCTGGATTATTTGGTAGGAGAAGGCATCAATGCCTGCTTTGATAAGAAAAACATCAGCCGCCTGCAGGATATAGAAAAACTGGACACTGATACGAAAGAAAAAATATATTTTGTCATTGACAATATTATTCAAAACGTAAAAGCCAGGAAGGCTTTTGCCTCTTAAATCTTTTATTATGCCTGGCACCCTACACATCCGCATCAAAAAAGAATATGCTGCAGCCCTTATTGAAGACCTCATTAAAGTGAATGCTGTTGAAACGGTAGAAGAAGATACCATTGAGCTGAACGCGAAGCAAAGAGCAGCGCTTGATAAAGAACTACAGGCTATCAAGAGTATTCCGGATTACCTGCTCAACTATAATGAGGTGAAGCACCGCTTTAAAAGCCCTGATGCCCTATAAAATTCTTATTACACCTGCCGCAGTGACCGACATAGAGGCCGCTATTGCTTATTACAATGAACAGGCTACTGATCTGGTTTTAGTAATGAAATGGATTTGGATTAATATTTAGGCAGCTGTTGAAGATTCATTCAAATTTTTCTAATGCCAAGTTAAGTGATTCAATAAAAGTTTGCATCGGCGGTTTTCCTTAGCGGTTACGGCCACTATGCGGACGTTCTCCGTTGTAGTGTTTCATCCACTCGTCGAGGCCTGCTTAAAGAAAATACTTCTTTTGTGGGGAGCTTACAATAATACAAAACTGATCTAAAGTATTTTTTATTAATCCGAGCATACTATTTCAAAAAACAATTTTTCGTCCTTCTCATTTAAAAAGTTAGTTGCTTCGGAATAAATACTTCCTGACTCTCGTACATAATCGCCAGAAGAAAAATCTATACTATTTTCGCTACTGGGCTGAATTTTGTCTTCTATTAAAAAGAAGCCATCTATTCCGAGTATGCCAATTTTTTTCTTTTGGCAGGCTGCAATAAATGACAAAGCATTTTCTTTCGAGAAGAGAAATATTTCTTCCCTTATTATTGCTTTATCTTTAAAATCCTTTTCAACTTCATTCATATTATTTAGGTATATATGGATTAATTATTGTCGCATCAGGTATCCATTTCGGGTCTAATCTATTGCTCACTTGAATAATTTGACCTGTGACATTATCTCGGACTACATATCCACCTTCTTTCGTAAAGAATGCGGTAGCAGCATTACCAGTTGCTCTATTTGTGGCTACTCTTGTTGTTAAAGGACTATTAACGGCACCATGTATTAGTTCTTTAGTCCACCCCCTGCCTCCCATTTGCTTAGCAATCTTGGGTGTAATGTGTGAAAAAATCGAACTTGCCCCCTTAGCGGCAGCATTCGCAATACCCATTTTTCCCAGCCCAAAAACTGCCCCTTTTAATATTCCTTTCAGTCCTAAATCTTCTACAATGGTCCCCAAAGAAGTTGCAGTACCTGTCAGATTCATTAACTTCCAAGCTGCTGGTCCATCACCATCTCTATAATACCTTAACCCCGAAGCCTGAAGACCAAAAAAAGGATTTATAATAATTATCTGATTCTCTGAAGAATTTAAAAATAAGGGAGACCGTTTTTCATTAATATGAATAATATCATATTCATCACCTCCTTATCGCTTATTTTATTATAGAGCCCCGTCGAAGTATTGTAAATATACTCATTATCTGGATCATCGGTTTCTTCTGAATTCTCATTCTCTCTTCTCTTCTGATTACTTAAATAATTTTGTATTTCATTTTGATCTTGGGTAGTTATGCTGCCCCACCTATTCATATCATAAGACCACATTCCATCCGGATCAATAAACCTTATCGGATTATTGAACGCATAATTATAAGGGCTCCATCTTCGCCCCCTTTCTGCCAGAGGATCTATGGTATGCCACCTTCCAATCTGCGCATCATACATCCTGGCACCATAATCATACCATTCCATTCCAGCCCCATCACTAAACTCATTATCCTGCTTTTCTTTCCCGTTGTATTCATATTTATTATCCAATGAACCAATAGATTTAGAAGAGATCCCAGCCATCGTCAACCCAAACGGATAATAATGCGTCTCCTCCAAAATCCTACCCTTATCATGAATAACCTGCAGATTGTCAAAGAACACATTTACTGCACTTTCATTACTGCAATATATAGCCGTTTTGGGGAGTGGCAATTAGTCTGAGTGTGCAGCAGGGGTTCCCGCAGATACCGCAGATTTTAAGCAGATGAGCGCAGATGAACAGCCAGAATCCGCGTAAATCCGCTACAATCCGCGTATTCTGCGGGAACCATAACCATATCGGAAAGCGACTATACTGCTGCTGCCACAACATATCCACCATTTGCGCTTTAAATATTCAGTCCGCCGCAAACACTGATCACCTGCCCGGTGATATAAGCGCTCATATCAGAGGCCAGGAATAAGGTGGTATCGGCTATTTCATCAGCGCTGGCAAAACGGCCAAGCGGAATTTTATCCAGGAATGCTT
>JAEYRC010000370.1 GCA_023409675.1 Bacteroidota bacterium | reverse complement strand
TCACCATTTATATCTGCCAGCATTAATGAATGGCTCTGCGAGAATGAGCTGTCGATCCGGTGCTGTTTGAACTGAATACTTCCATCAGCCTGCTGAACCTGTTCGTGCCACCAGATGCCATATTGGTGTGCTGAGGAGCTGATGACATCATTGCGGCCGTCCTGGTTCAGGTCGAGCACATACATCTGGGCGCAGTCATTTCCCAGATTTGCCGGATGAAAGGTCCAGTTTTCCGTTTTGGGATCTTCGGGTCCTTCCCACCAGCCTGATTTGATGACCACATCTTTCCGGCCATCGCCATTGATATCGCCATAGCCTATACCATGGGTATACATATGGGTGGCCAGGTCGGGATTGGCACTGATGGTATAGGGAGTCCAGGTGGCAGACCCGGCGGCAGGACTTTTAATCCAGATCACTTTTTTTGCTGAAGGATCGTTGCCCAGCAGGTCTTCCCTGCCGTCGCCATCAATATCAATAAATGCCGGTGATTCATTACCTACAGCCGGATGGATCTGGAATTCTTTCCAGCGGTTGCTGTTGTTACCCGGGTTCTCCAGCCAGTGAGCAGGCTGGCCCGGCCAACCGATCCTGATCAGGTCGGGGCGACCGTCGCGGTTCACATCCTGCGAAAAACCCAGGAAAAACTCACTGTAGCCTTTATTGTAGACATGTACTTTAGGTTCCGACAATTCATGCTTTTTCCAGTCCGGCGCTTCAAACCAGAAGGCTCCGGAGAGGATGTCGGGTTTGCCATCGCCATTTACATCCGCTACAGCTACGCCTTCAGCAATAAAATCCGTAGTAAGCACATGCCGGTCGAATTCGATCGCCTGTCCATTGCGGCTGCCCGCAGGTGATGAACAGGAAAACTGCAGGAAGATCATGCAGGTGAGGCCAGAGATTAATTTGCCTTTTATGGTGTTGATCATCCTTTAATGTTTAAGAGGTATTTCATCAATGCATTGTATTCTTCCTGACTGAGGATTTCAGCGAAATGATCGGGCATCAGCGTATAGGGAAGTAGCTTGCGTTCGCGTATGGTATTTTCGGCCACGCTGAATTCTTTGCCCGTAATATCGGCGAAGATCAGCGCCTCTCCATCTTTACGGCGATACAATCCCGACAGTTGTCTGCCATCATTCAGGGTTATGGAATAATTCCGGAAAGCTTCCGAAACATTCCGGTTCGGATCAAGAATTTTTTCTGTCAGCGCCTGCGCGCCCCAGTTACCGATGCCATCAAGCTGCGGACCCACCAGGCCTCCTTTGCCGGCAACCTGGTGGCATAGGGCGCAATTTTGTATAAAGATACTTTCTCCTTCTTTTAAAGCTGCTGTTTTAATATCCAGTTGATCCAGCCGCTCGCGTATTATCTTATTGCGTTGTTCCTGATCCCTGGCCACTCCGGCTGTCAGGCCGTTGAGCCGTTCGGTGTCGGCGGGATTCAGCTTTTCCCGCAGGCGCTGATCTATCTGCCGGTCGGTGAGTACCGCTGCCGCGATGTCGCCCGTTTCGGCTGAGCGCAGAATAAATTGAATTCCTTCCGGTGAGCCTGTAAGGCCATTTACAATAAAGCGCTGGGTCCGTCGTGAAGCATCGGTCAGGCCGGCACGCAGTATGGTGTATTTTTCATTTCCGGGCAGGCGGGCGATAAATTCACCCAGTCTGCCTTTTAAAAAATCGTGGCTTTGCGGATCCAGAAAAACCCTGCCCACAAGTTCCAGGTTATCGGTCCGGGTTATCCGCAGCAGGTTCTCCGCCGCCGCAATACGGATCCAGGTATCGGCCTGTTTGTCCTGAACGATTTCGCGCAGCAATGGAACAGCCTGCTGCACCCCATACCTGCCGGCAATGGCCGCACCCTGTTGTACGCGATCGGAATAGTTCAGGGGACTGGTTTGCGGAATGTTCAGCGCTTCGTGCGCTCCCTTACCAATGGCTATAGAACCGATGCGCGAACTGTCGACCACTTCAAGATAACCCTCACGGCCGGCATAGTTTCGCAGATCGAAACGAACCATCCTGTTGATGTCGTACGGCCGCCCGGGTTGCTGCATTTCATGCCGGTATACGGAGATCAGCCGGCCATCGGTCAGGCGTATACGTACAGCATTATCCGACTTACCGGCTTTAGCATCGGTATTGTCGATATGGTTATCAAATACCGATAAGCTCAGGTATTCCGGCAGAACAAATGTTGACGTACGCAGAATACCCTTCGGATTCTGACCATGTGCATCGCTGGAGATATTCATGGCATCTGGAAAATCTTCATGACGCTGGCGGTTGAAGACCCGCCATGGGTTGCGGTCTTCCCCGGAATTATCCACCGCATAGGTTATCCATCCCGGTGCCGCTTTTTCACCGCGGAGAATTACTGTGGATAATTCGGTTGCCCAGGACCGTAAGGCCGGAAAATCTCCGGCACCCCGCTGGGTGATCCCTTCCTGCAAGGCATTGAAAAAGCTGAGCTGGGCATCGATATCTCCTTTATACCGGTCACGGATCCGGTTCAGCAGAGCGGCATACCGACTGGGATTTAAATGACGTCCGATATGACTCAGTATTCTCGATGTCAGATCAGTATTTGGTTCAGCGTTCTGCAAATAATTCAAGGCGTATCCGGCGGTTTCAACAGAAGGTATGTCGATGGCGGCACGAGCCAGCAATTCACGGTCCTCCGCAGTATACTTTTCTTCCGCTACCGAGCGGATCACACTACTTTGGGTAAACTGATCGCGGATGCCCGACAAGGCGGTGTATTTGAGGTGTGAATCTTTTGGGTCGGCGGTATGATAGATCTCCAGCAGTGTTTTTACATTTCCCACATGAGGAAATTCTGCAAGCAATGCAGTGCCCATCCGTTTTACCCGGGGGCGCGGATCTTTAACTGTTTGTACTACGATGTTCCGGTGTTCATCACTCAGGCTTTTAGCTTCCCCCAAAATCCGCAGGGCGTGTACCTGAATCAATTCATTATCGCTGGTTAAGGCGGTATGAAGCTGTTCTTTACTAAGGGCATTAAGCCTCGATAAGATCCATAATGCCTGAACGGAAATCTTCGGATCTGTATTCGCGCGCAGTACGGCAGACAGGGGCTGTACCGCTTCCGCCCCGAAACGGTCAACAATCAGACTGGCAATATTCAGGCGGGTATTGATCACCGGATGGTTGAGGGCCTGTATCAACTCTTCGAGTGAAGCGGATGACCAGTCCCTGGGTGTGGATCCGGAATTTTTTTTCGTTCCGGTATAGGTAATTTTCCAGATGCGCCCGCTGGTTCTGTCGCGACCGGGATGATCAAGCGGCACTTCATAGTGGCCGATAATGCGGTTGTAGAAATCCGCGATATATAAAGCGCCATCGGGGCCTACTTTTACATCGACCGGGCGAAACCAGGGATCTTTACTCACCAGAAAATCTTCCTGCCGAACCGCTTCGGGTGTTGATCCATGAAAGTTCATGGTATTGCGGTTAACCCGGCAGGTCACCACATCTCCATTGTAAAAACTGTTGCGGTATTCTTCCGGGAACTGGTCTGCGGTATAGTAAGCCAGCCCGGCCAGCGCGGTTGATCCAAGTTCGTAATTCATCATTTCGGGTGCGAAACCGATAGCCGGAGCGCGTTTGCCAAAGTGCGGGTAATCGCCCCGTTCAATGAGCTGGTAAATGGGTTTGGAATGGCAGTCTACCGAGTACAGGTAACCGAACTCATCGAATGCATATCCAAACGGGTTCACCCGTCCGAAGGTGGTTTGTTCTACCCGGCTTCCATCATCGCGAAAACGAAAGGTATTTCCGGAAGTCATGGTAATGGAATCACCATCGGCTCCCGCGATGGTAGAGGTATTGGTAAAACCGTGACTGGCATGGATCCAGCCATCGAAGCCCCGGATGAAATTGTTCACCATGCCGTGTGTATCGCGGTAACCAAAGGGTCCAAGCAGTTTTTTAGCAGTATCGGCATGGCCATCGCGGTTGGAATCGATATAATGCGAAACCGCCGGAATGCTGAACGCTATTGCTCCGTTTGAAACCGGTAATATGCCAATGGGAATATTCAGGTCAGCAGCGAAGGGTGTGAATACATCCGCTTTACCATCACCATCAGTATCTTCCAGAATGGTGATACGGTCTTTTCCTTCGAGCGGTGCGGCGGCCATCGGATAAGCTTCCGACTGGGTCACCCACAGCCGGCCCTGAACATCAAACTCCATATTGATGGGCTTGGTAATATCCGGTTCAGCCGCAAATAAGGTTACTTCAAATCCTTCGGGAACAGTGAACATGGCCAACTCCTGTTCAGGAGTCTGAAACTCAGTTTTGCGTACATGATCGGCAAAGGGATCTTCGGAAATCTGATCTGTGTCAGCAGGCTGTTCCTGCTGATTGCATGACAATAATAAAAGGCCGGGAAAGAGGAGCGGCAATATGTATCGGGTATTCATGAGGTTAAGTTAAGTAAAATAACAAAACCTGCAGGGCTGATCCCTGATACAACAGGAAGCTATAAGCGCTTAAGCCGGTAACGTTACCGGAGATCAGTCGGGGCGATATTCTAAAATATCCGCCGGCTGACAGTCGAGCACCCGGCATACTGCTTCGAGCGTGGAAAAGCGGATAGCTTTTGCTTTTCCTGTTTTCAATATAGACAGATTTGAAAGTGTCAGACCAACTTTTTCCGATAACTCATTCAACGAGATTTTCCGTTTAGCCATCATAACATCGAGGTTTACAATTATCGCCATGGCTTATACGGTTAAATCATTTTCCTGCTGTATAGCAATACCTTTTTTAAATACCTGAGCGATCACCAGTAAGATCACACCCATAAACACCCATACATCTGCGCCGCCAACGCGTAGCTCATCGAGGGGTGGCACTGTAATCTTTTTTGTAAGCAGTGACTCCCTGAAGCCAGCGGCCCATGAAGCAAAAAATCCGATACCCAGGGCCAGGAAGGCACTGCTCAGCACAAAACGCCGTACCTGTTCATTGAATGGATGAGAAAGTGTGAACTGTTTATTATAAAGGATTTTTATGATCAGGAAGAACAGGAGAGCTTTTAGAACAGCCACAATAATCATTAAGGTGGTTAAGGTAACAAAAGATGTTTCATCTGAAGTATAGACCGGCGATAAATCCACAATCCGATAAAATCTGGATGCGGCCTCAGGATTCATAAATAATGTTGCCAGTGTAGATATTATAAAGGCGGATGCTTCTATGCAAAGGCCCACAAATATAATCCATGCAAAAATGTGCAAAAGGATTTTTGATACGTTAGCTAAGGTCATATAGCGTTTGATTTATTGATTGCAAGATAATCAATATTTATTGTTTATCAATAATTATTTAATTTTTTTTAAAAAATTTTGATGGGCATATCAGGAGAATCTGCAGCGTACAGATAGATTTGATTATCCGGAGAATAGTAGCTACATTAGGAATACGGATCCCGCCCAATGCATACTGTTAAGTAAACCCTGATTGGCTGCCAGAAACATGTCTATTGCATCCCGGAAAGGAAGAGGCTGGTTAAAGGATCTTCCTGATTTTCGAGACAATTCTCCTTTATCTACAGATCTCTCCAAGCGGCAAAAGATGCGCGGTGCCCGGGAGCCGGTGAACGCTATTCTGAGTCGCGTTAACGCGGGCAAGCGTTCGGGACCACCTGCTTCCCCATCGACACGCGAAGATCTCCGGGCCTGGTGCTCGCCTGTTGAAGACCAGGGCAGCCTGGGTTCATGCAGCGCACATGCCGGTATCAGCC
>JAEYRC010000083.1 GCA_023409675.1 Bacteroidota bacterium | reverse complement strand
CCGCGACATCGGTGGAGTTACGCCTTAGTTTGGCGTCAAAATTAATTCCGCCACCTTTAAAGCCTCCACCCTCTAATATTATAAGCATAGATTCAGCCAGTTCATTGAGGTTGTTCGGAAACTGATCGGTATCCCAGCCGTTCTGGTAATCACCACGATTGGCATCCATACTGCCCAGCATACCATTGTCTACTGCCACCTGTAATTCATGCTGAAAGGTATGTCCGGCCAGCGTGGCATGATTTACTTCAAGATTAAGTTTGAAGTCATCCGCGAGATCATAATGGCGCAAAAATCCAATGACGGTTTCGGCATCATAATCATATTGATGTTTGGTGGGTTCGCAGGGTTTAGGTTCAATGAAAAAGGTTCCCTTAAATCCATTTCGGCGGGCATAGTCCTTTGCCATATGCAGAAAGCGGGCAAGATGCTCTTTTTCGCGCTGCATATTGGTGTTCAGTAAACTCATATAACCTTCCCTTCCTCCCCAGAAAACATAGTTGGCGCCGTCAAGCTCTATTGTTGCATTCAGCGCTGCCCTTACCTGCGCACCCGCATGGGCAAGTACATGAAAGTCAGGGTTGGTGGAGGCACCGTTCATATACCGCTCGTGACTGAATAAGTTCGCTGTTCCCCATAATAATTTCACGCCGCTCTCCTGCTGCTTTTGTTTCAGGTAAGCGGTGATCGCTTCCAGTCTTTTTTCATTCTCCACTACATCATTACCGTAATCAACAGCATCCACATCATGAAAGCAATAATATGGTAGACCCATTTTGGTAATGAATTCAAAAGCGGCATCCGCTTTATCTTTTGCCCGTTCCACCGCATCCGACTTTTCATCCCAGGCGAAGAAATGCGTACGACCTCCAAAAGGATCTGCTCCGCTGCCACAGAAGCTGTGCCAGTAGGCAACCGCAAAATTGAACCATTCTTTCATGGTTTTACCGCCCACGATCTTGGTTTCATCATACCACTGATACGCAAATGGGTTATCACTTCCGGTGCCTTCAAATTTTATTTGAGGTATCCCCGGGAAGAATTCTTTATTTCCTGATGTGCTGTTCATAAGCGCTGGTTTTTAAGCTGATTTGAAATTTTATGCTGAATTGTTATGTGTATGGTGTATGCTGCAGATTATTCCTTCATAATGCCGTTGCGCAGTGATGATTCTCTTATTATGAGTTCCGATTTGATAACGATCTTATTGGTCATGGAGAGGTTAGAAACTCCCTGCAGGTGGTTCACCAGGCTTCTGGCCGCTATCTTTCCCATTTCAATACCCGGATAATCGATAGTGGTCAGTTTCGGTGAAACGATCTTGCCAATAGCGTCATTGTTGAATCCGGCAATGGCAATATCCCGGGGCACCTGAATGCCGTTATCCTGCAGCGCGCGCATGAGCACAGCGGCATGAAAATCATTGCTGATAAAGAGTCCGTCGGGCTTTTGCTGCATAGCTAAAATACTGTCGGCAGCCTGCAGAGCCGCCTCTTCCGTTAGCTCATTGGTGATCAATAGGCTTTTATCAAACGTCAACCCCGCATCAGCAAGCGCCTGCTGATATCCCCTGAAGCGCTCAGCATATACATTTCGTTTGAGGCTGGCTGTTATATGCATGATGCGCGTGCACCCCTGACTGATCAGGTGGTGGGTAACTTCATAACCTGCTTTGTAATTGTTGATAATTACCTGAGCATGATCGGTATGTTCAAATACGCGGTCAAAAAATATAACCGGTATGCCTTTTTTGAAAAAGGGAGTGAAATGATCAAGGTTTTCCGTGTCAAAAGCCAGTGAAGCGATAAGCCCGTCGACCCGCTTGGCAAACAGATTCTGCGCGTTGGCAATCTCTTTGCTGCTCTGTTCCGAAGAGTGCCCGATAATGATATCATACCCCGCTTCAGTGGTTATTTTTTCAATACCTGCCAGCACAGAGGTGATGAAATTACTTTCCAACTCGTGGATCAGCACGCCGATAGTTTGCGTATTACCACGTCGTAAATTACTGGCAAACTTATTCGGACGGTATCCGAATTCAATCGCAGCTTCACTTACACGTTTCCTGGTACGTATATTGATCGCCGGATTATTATTCAATGCACGGCTCACAGTTGCTGCAGAAAGATCGAGCTTCCTGGCAATATCGTATATTGTAATTTCTGATTTCTTCATTGGTGTGGTGCGACCGAACATTTAATCGCATAGATCCGGATAAATGCAATCGGTTACAATTTATGAATTTATTCCAACTTGCTTGAGTTCCGAACAATTATTTTGCATTATACTCATTTCTCTGTGATGTTTTTCGTTCATCAGGCAATTCGTTGCCTCACTTTAATTTGAGCACCAGCACGGATGCCGGAGGCAGCGTAAGGCTTAGCACATTATTGCGAACAGATAGCGCACCCTCGTAGGGCACTGGCTTAATCGCATCGGGCGCGTCGAAGCGGTTATGATCCTGCAGGTTCTTTCCTTTCAATATTCTTCCGGAAACGGGTTTTATGGCAGTGTTGCCCAATTCAACGGAAACAATCTGCTCTTTGGAAGCATCCATATTCACCAGTGAAATATGAACCGATCCGGTAGAATCCCTGGAGGCGGAGGCTGATACAGCCTGTATGGCTTTCTCCCCTACCCGGTATTTTTCACTGGTCACTTTTACGGGTATGGCCAGCGCGTCCTGATGCACATTATACATTTCCATTACATGGTACGTTGGTGTAAGGATCATTTTTTCTTCCCGGGTTAAGATAACTGCCTGCAGCACATTAACGATCTGGGCCAGATTAGCCATCTTCACCCGATCGGCATGATGATGAAATATGTTGAGTGTTAGTCCGGCTATCATGGCATCCCGCATCGTGTTCTGCTGGTAAAGAAATGCTTTGTTGGTTCCCGGTTCCGATTCATACCATCCTCCCCATTCATCTACAATCAGCGCGACTTTCTTCGCAGGATCGTACTTGTCCATGATGGCTTTATTGCGGCGTATGAATTCTTCCATTCTCCAGGCTGCTTCCATAGTCCGGATATAATCCGCTTCCGTAAATTCTGTCGCGGATCCTTTATTTGCCCAGTCGATTACCGAATAATGATGCACCGAAAGCCCTTCCATGAGTTTCAGCGGTATTTCACGCATCACGGTTTCTGTCCAGGAATAATCAGGAGACCCCGGCCCAACCGCTATCCGGTATAATCCTTCACTATTGCTGTAACTGGTCATATGCGTTGCATAGCGCTTATATTCATTGACATAATAAGCAGCGGTCATATTGCCACCACAATCCCAGGATTCATTACCGACACCCCAGTACCGAACATTCCAGGGTGTTTTACGGCCGGACTTCTCCCGCAGGTCGGTCAGCCAGCTTGAACCGTTGGCATGATTAACATACTTCACCCAGTCAGAAGCAGCCATCACGGTTCCGCTGCCTACATTCACCGCCAGGTAAGGCTCCGCGTTGATCATGGAACAGAACTCGAGAAATTCATTTGTACCGAAACTGTTGTCTTCCCGGATATTTCCCCATGAAGTATTTTCCGTATGCGGCCGGTTTTCTTTCGGACCGATGCCATCCATCCAATGATAGGCGTCGGCAAAGCAGCCACCCGGCCAGCGCAATACCGGTGTTTTGAGTTTTTTCAATGCCTCTACAATGTCGAGCCGGATGCCGTTATGGTGTGGAACCGAACGGTTATCATCCCCAACATATATTCCTCCGTAGATGCACCGACCGAGGTGCTCGGCAAAATGTCCATATACATTACGGTGAATAGTGTCTTTTGCATTACTTAGGTCTAAAATAACCCTGTTCTGCGCATGGATGCTTATACCGCTCAGCGCCAGTATAACGAATATCCCTAACCGATTTAGTATCATATGCCTAATTTTAATCGTTAATTTCAATCATTACCTTATTGATCCGTTCTGAAAGGCGATGCTGGCAACCCCTCAGCATTGACCAGGTTGGCCTGCACCGGATTATCCGCCCAGGCATAACGTACGTACCGGGGTTCATCGATCTCCTCATTCCATACCACAACCTTATCCCCGTCAATTCGCGTTTTTGCCCACACGAATTTTTTATCCATACCTGCTACTGCAAATGACCCGGGCGCTTCGCCATCGGAGGTTTTTAGTCCCGATCCGGTAATGGCAAAGCTTATAGTGATGCTGTCACCTTCTATAGTAGCCTGCCGGAACAAAGGACCACCGGGCAGAATATTTTCTTTATATACCAGGTTCAGCGCAGCACGAGCCAGACGTTGCCCAATGATATGTTTATTACCCGGATGAATATCATTCCATTCTCCAACATCTATTGCCACGGCCATAGCGGTGTGTGGCACTTGCAGGGTTTGTAGTTGAGCCTCACGCAGCAGGGCCCAGTTGCTTTCTTCCGGCAGATAATTGTATTCCATAAATCCAGGGAGCTGTACATACAAAAATGGAAGGGAATCATTATTCCATTGATTTCGCCAGTCGCTGATAAGCGCCTGCATCAATGCGGCATACTGTTCCGGACGGCCTGCATCGGATTCACCCTGGTACCAGTTAATACCTTTTATGGTATAGGGTGTTATTGGTGCAACCATGGCATTGAACAGCGCCGCAGGTTGATTTTGAGCGGAAAATCCAAATGATCCCGAATTT
>JAEYRC010000304.1 GCA_023409675.1 Bacteroidota bacterium | reverse complement strand
TCACGCAGAATATTTATGGTGAACTTTCACAAAAAGGGTATCGCATATGGTACAACAATACGCTTCAGGGAACCTTCTCCCTTACCCGTAAACTGGATTTCATCACCCGGAATTTATCGGCTCGCGTAGCGTTTTCATACGATAATACCAATTCACCCAATACCGGTTATGGACGCAACTACGCGGTGTTTCAACCCCGCCTGAATGCGCTCGGTCAAACCATTGGCTATAACCAGTTTGGAAATAATACAGAGATCAACCCCAATGGGAGTTTCAGTGGTGGTGATGCCTTGCGGAATACCTACCTGGAGGCAACCATGAACTGGAACAGAACTTTCAAGCAGCACGAACTGACCGGGTTATTTCTGTATAACCGACGCCTGGTTGAACGCAACGCCTTCATTCCGCAGGCATACGAATCGTACATGTTCCGCGGTACCTATAATTATCGTTCGAAATACCTGGCTGAGATCAGCGCTTCCTATCAGGGTTCTGAAAACTTCCCCAAGGAAAGTCGCTATGGATTATTCCCATCGGCATCTATCGGATGGGTGCTGTCTGAAGAAAACTTTATCCGCGATAACATCAACGTCCTGAGCTTCCTTAAACTCCGTGCCTCATATGGTGAGGTAGGTAATGACCGCAGCGGCGACAGCTGGAACATCAATAACCGCTTCCTGTGGTTTACTTCCTGGGCTGGTGCCGATCCGTATTACTTCGGTACCAATGCGCAGCAGGCAAATGGCTGGGCTCAGGGTTCTGCAGGTAATGCAGGTGTTACCTGGGAGAGAGGCCGGATCGCCAATGTGGGTATTGAAGCAAGGTTTCTGCAGGATAAGTTTTCGATCACTGCCGACTTCTTCAAGCAACGCCGCAGCCAGATCCTGACCTCACGGAATACCTTAACCGATGTATTCGGACAAGGTATTAAGCAACAGAACATCGGTATAGTAGACAATAAAGGATTTGAGGTGGAGATCACCCACCGCAACAGGCTGGGCGATTTTTATTATGAGATCAGCCCGAACTTCAGCTATGCCCGCAATAATGTGGTGTATCAGGATGAAGTTCCGCGCGCCTATCCATGGATGACCCGTACAGGCCATCCTGTGGGAACCCGGTTCGGACTGATCGCTGAAGGCTTTTTCATGGATCAGGCCGATGTGGACAATAGCCCACGGCAGAATTTTTCCAACTATGGTCCCGGCGACATCAAATACCGCAAGCTGACCGGTCATGAATACGATTATATTCAGCAAAGTTTTGATGAAGCGGCTATCGGTTATGGCCGTACTCCTGAAATCATGTTCGGCTCACTGGTACGCGTAGGGTATAAAGGACTGGATTTTTCTGTACTCTTACAGGGGGCAGCCCATTCAACCGTAATGCTGAACAATGAGGCGGTATATGAATTCTTCCAGGAAGGAAAAGTGAAACCCTTCCACCTCGGACGCTGGACTCCGGCCACAGCAGCGACTGCAACCTATCCACGGCTGCATATTAATACCAACGGCAACAATCACCGTGCGTCTACTTTCTGGTTACGCAGCGCGGATTATGTGCGGATCAAGAATGCCGAAATCGGCTACCAGCTACCTGACCAATGGGTTCGCTCAATAGGCTTATCGTATTTCAGGATCTATTCCAATGCGATGAACATGTTTACATGGGATAAGCTCGGCGATTACCAGGTGGATCCGGAAATCGGTGATGGTAATGGTGCGATGTATCCGATTCAGAAGATTTACAGCTTTGGCATTGATGTTCGTTTTTGATCCATTTTAATGAAAAAAATATGAGACTGAATACCGTAAAATTTGCAATATGTATCCTCTTCCTGGGTGTTTTCAGCTCCTGTAAGAAAGACTTTCTCGACAGGGCATCCACCACCCAGCAACAGGATGAAGACATTTTCACCAGCTTCGTGATGACCGACCAGGTGGTTAATAACCTGTATTCGCGTATGCGTGGCGTTTATACTTATCTGGGCGGGTACCAGATGGGTGCCGCTACCGATGAAGCCAAAGATGCCTCCAACTGGATGGCCTCCATGCAATTCAACAATGGCTCCTGGTCTGGAAACAATAACCCCATCGGGAATACCTGGAGGGAAAATTATGTTGCTATCCGCCAGGCCAACTCGATCCTGGAAGGCATTGCCCGCTACAATACGCCCGATGATGTACAGAATCCGGGATGGCTCGAAAACAGGATTGGCGAAGTTTATTTTCTGAGAGCATGGTACCTGTTTGAACTGATGCGCCAGTTTGGTGGTGTGATCATCGTAAACAGTGTTATTGATCAGAATGATATGGAAGCGCTGAACCAACCCAGAAGCACATACGACGAATGTGTTGCTCAGGTTTTGCGCGATTGTGATGAAGCATTCCAGCGTGTACGCTACACTTATCCTTCGAATGAAGTGGGTCGTATCACCAAGGGAGCAGCGCTTGCCCTTAAATCTCGCGTGTTGTTGTATTCTGCCAGTCCGCTTTGGGCTGAAGCGGGTAAAAACAGCTTCCAGGCGAATATCGACGGACCGGCCAATGCATCTGACCCCCAGAAATGGCAGCGAGCCGCGGATGCCGCTAAAGCGGTTATAGATCTGCGTGATGGAGCCGGAAATCTGGTCTATGAACTCGAACCTAACCTGGCCGCACGTCAGCGCATGTTTATTACGAATACCCTTACCAGTAAGGAAGTGATCATGGTTCGGATGAATGAAGGAAACCGTGATCAGTACATGTTTCCTTTCGGTAGCAATGGCTGGTCGGGAAGTGCGCCTTCAGACAATCTCGTAAGTGATTACGAAATGAATAACGGTTTACCGATCGATGATCCAAATTCAGGATACAATCCTGACAGGCCTTACGAAAACCGTGATCCGCGCCTGTACTCAGATATCTTGTACAATGGCGCTCCATGGAAGGGCAGAAGAATCGAAACCTTCCAGGGCGGTCGCGATGAAGCCAATACCAATACCGACCACAGCCGCACCGGGTATTACCTGCGCAAGCTGGCGAATGAAAATGCCACTATCGGTCAGGGTGGAAGTGTACGGGTAGATGGAATACAATTCCGTCTCGCGGAAATTTATTTGAATTATGCTGAAGCGTTGAATGAGGTGAGCCCCGGCCATCCCGACATCCTGACTTATGTAAACCGCGTGCGTACCCGTGCAGGACAGCAACCACTGGATGCAGGACTTTCTCAAAATGCAATGCGCGAGCGGATTCAGAACGAACGCAGAATAGAACTGAGCTTTGAAAATCACCGGTTCTGGGATGTGCGCCGCTGGCGGATCGCTGAGAACACTGAACAGGAATTATGGGGAATGCGGCCGATCGCTGATGCCACCAAACCCGATGGTTTCCGCTATGAGCGCTTCCTGGTGGAAGAAAGAACCTGGAGAAATGCCATGTATGTTATTCCCATTACTCAGGATGAAACGCTCAGAAATCCGAATCTTGTTCAGAATGCGGGATGGTAATTCACCCCATGCATTGTATCCGTTTTAAAACATTAAACTAACCGATAATGCAAAAAATCTTTAATAAACTCCTGATCTGTATGGCCCTGATGTTTTGTGCCATAGGGGGATACAGTCAGCAGAGCAAGGATATCACCTCCGATGGCGGAACCTTCAGAGTAACCGATAAAAATGGTGCGCCTGTTACGGACCATCCGGGTGGTGAAGCGCCACATCATATGGTGGACAATAATCCCAATTCAAAGTTCCTCATCTTCAATTTCGGAAACTATAAGCCTGTGCTGATGGTATTCGAACCTTCACAACTGGCTATCGTGGATCAGTACACGCTGATTTCCGCGAATGATGCTCCGGACCGCGACCCGAGGGAGTGGACAATCGAGGGTTCAGATGACCTGGGAACTTGGGTAGTTCTTGATTCGAGATCCAATGAATCGTTCAGCGATCGTTTTCAACCCCGAACTTTCAATTTCACCAATACCAAAGCCTACAAGTACTATGCTTTCAGGCTGACCAACAATAATGGTGGCGGGTTATTTCAAATGGCTGAATGGCGCCTGTTGAAAAGAGCCGGGCCACCGCCACCGGATAAACTGAAAGCCAAGGCACTTTCGGAGAACTCTATCGAACTGACCTGGGCCAATAATGCTCCTGATGCGCTTAAGCTGGTAATCGAACGCTCATTGGATGGTAACACATTTGATTCCCTGACCACACTGGATATCACCGAAACGCGATATGTTGATGAAGGACTGGAAAAAGGCATGGGCTATTACTATCGTTTGTATGTAACCAGCAATACAGTGAATTCAGATTATTCACTCGTTGCGGGAGCTAAGACCAAAACGGATGTGGTTGGTCCTCCAAGACCAGTAGCTATGAATGTACTCACACCTAACGGAGATAATATCAATGACCGCTGGACGATTTCCAACCTCGATAAATATCCCCGTCACCACCTGGTGATCTTTGACCGCGCCGGCCGGCCGGTATATGAAACCCGGGAATATAAAAATGACTGGAACGGTACCTCCAATGGTAATCCGCTGCCCGAAGGCACCTATTATTTCGTAATGAAATTCTGGCCCGGCATTGAAGACCTGAAAGGAACAATCACCCTTATCCGGTCAAGAAGATAATTTGTACAACAATCTAATCACCGGCATTAGCCGATAACCATATTTATATGTTATACAGAACAGTGAAAATGTTTAAAAAAGGGTCTTTTGCAGGGCTTGCAGCAGTATTGCTGCTTGCTGCTGTACCGGAACAAACCCAGGCCCAGCTTAAATTTCCGGGCACCGGTTATTTCCAGAATCAATACCTGCTGAACCCGGCTATGGCGGGCATCAATCAAAAAAGAAATATCAGTCTCGCTTACGGAAAACAATGGCATGATGTACCGGGATCGCCGGTTAACATGTCTCTCACCGCCGACCTGGGTTTCTCCGGCAATATGGGCGCAGGTCTGCAGGTTAGCGATGATAAGGCAGGTATCCTCCAGCGATCAAAAATAATGGCAAGCTATGCTTACCATGTTCCTTTTTCACAGACACATAATCTGCACCTCGGATTTTCCGTAGGCGCGGTGTCGGAGAAGGTTGACATGGGCGCTATTAATGGTGAATCCGGAGATCCATTGCTGGCCGGTTTTAACGACAGGGGAGCCTATTTTGAGGCTGATTTCGGTGCTGCCTATACGTTCAATAATAAGCTGACGATTCAGGGCGCGATTCCTAACCTGGTGTCTCAATTTTCCAAATCAGAAGGTCCGGTAGTGGAAAACACCACCTATTTTGCAGCTATTGGCTATAAAACCAAACTGAATATGGATGCCGGTGCAGAACCTATTGGCATTGAACCTAAACTGGGTATTCGTGGCTTTAAAGGATATGATCCTATTTTTGACGCGGGCGCCAATTTCACGGTTATGGATGAACTGCTCAATATTACAGCCATGTACCATACCTCCCAAAGTTTTACTTTTGGCGTTGGTGTTAACCTGAAACTGAATCTGTCGGCAGTGGTCTTATACCAGACAAAACCGGGTGATATCCGGGGAATGAATACCGGTGAAAGTTTCGATTTCGGGTTGAAGTATTCTTTCTAAAAAATCTACTCTTTTTTAATAGCAAAACAGCACATCCGGCATGTGCTGTTTTTTTTTGCTTCATGATTTGTTAACAATTAAGTTTCCACTACGTTGACTCTGATTAATGTCAGTTTATAGCAGGGGAGTGGTACTTTACCGGAAAGCGATAGCCTTTACCGGTCGTATTCGCTTAATGATATACGTGGGTATCAGTAAAATGAGGAAACTGATCAGTATGGTGCCGGCATTTACCGCCAGAACCTGCCACCATTCAATGTTTACTGCAGCTTTAGAAATATAGTAAGCGTCTTC
>JAEYRC010000245.1 GCA_023409675.1 Bacteroidota bacterium | reverse complement strand
CAACAGGATAATTTCGCGGGATACCTCTTTGCCGGTGAAACAGTAGAAGCCATTGCCGTGGATGCCGCGAATCGTAAATGGATAGGAACGCATCGCGGGGTGTGGCTGATCAGTGAAGACGGAGAAGAATTGCTGCAGCATTTCACAGCGGAGAACAGCCCGCTCGTGTCGAACCGCATATTCGATATCGCGATCGATCATACTTCCGGCGATATCATTTTTTCAACCGCTTCCGGTATCAGCATCTTCCGGGGAAGCGCTGTTGAGGGCGCAACCGAAAACAGGCGCTTGCTGATCTATCCCAACCCGGTTTCACCCGATTATACGGGACCGATAGTTATACGCGGACTGAAAGCCGAAGACAGGATCACTATTACCACAAGCAATGGCCGGCGGGTATTTGAAGGCCGGGCCTTGGGCGGACAAGCCATCTGGAATGGCCTGAATTCGGATGGACGGCGTGTAGCCAGCGGGGTATACCTGGTTCTCGTTCATTCAGGCGGATCTAAACCAACAGCAGCAGGAAAAATAATCATCATAAACAAGTGATAGAAAAAACCAGAGGAATTGTAATGCGCACGGTGCGCTATGGCGAAGCCAGTATCATCGCGTCGGTGTATACCGAACGCTATGGTATGCAGAGCTATATAGTTAATGGTATTCGCAGTGCGGGAAAGTCGGGCCAGTCGAAAGCAGGGTTATTTCAGCCCGGCGCCATCCTGGATTTGGTGGTTTACCATAATGAATCCAAAAATATCCAACGCATAAAAGAATTCCGCTGGGGATACCTTTATGAAACCGTGTTTTCCGGTGTGCTGCGCAACGCCGTAGCCATGTATATGATCGAACTAACGCAAAAGAGCATACGCGAACCGGAACCCAACGAAAATTTGTATGCCTTCATTGAAGACGCGCTCGTTCATCTTGATAAATCCGGGGACCGCGTTGCTGCTAATTTTCCCTTATACTTTACCCTGCACCTGATGACCTTTCTCGGTTTGCAGGTTGCCGATGCCTATACCGGTGAACGGGCTGTACTCGATCTTAAAGAAGGAAGCTTTACCCCCGACCGTCCTGATCATCCTTATTTTATTGAGGGAGAAATGAGTTTTATCAGCAGCCGCTTATTGCGGGTGATGCAGCCTGAAGAGCTGAACACTTTTCCGCTTAACCAGGAAATCCGTAAGCAGTTACTGGATGCCTACCTGCAGTTTTATGCCCTTCACATCAGTGATTTCGGCTCGATGAAAACGTTGGGGGTTATACGAACGTTACTGTAATTTGACTTCACCACACTGATCCTTAACCGATCAGTTTGCCGATACGGCCGGTTGATTCTTCATATTCCATTCTAACCATTCCCGGCCTGCGGCCCGGCGCAAAACTTCCGAAACGGTCTGCTATCCCCAAAGCACGTGCACCATTCAGTGTGGCCCATTTCAACAGTTCTTCGATAGGAATATCGGGGCACGCCTGCGCGATCGTTTGCATTTCACTATGAATACATAACTGGTCATTCGATGCCAGGCTGTCGGTACCCAATACCAGGTTAACGCCCTGCTCATAAAACATGGAAACCGGCGGCAGTGGATTGCCGATATAGCGGTTCGCGTTAGGACAAAGACACCAGTACACGTTTTCACCATCCGCAAGTCGCAGGTCGTCGCTGGTGGTGAATACATTGTGCACTAAAATAATAGAAGCGGCAGAACGGAAGTAGCTGTTCACCAGCTCCGGACCCTGTGGATAAGCTCGAATTTCCACCGGAATATTGAATGAGGAAAACAGGCGGCTCAGCTCCCCTTCTCCGGAAAGCAGGAATTCTGTTTCCGCGGCACTTTCCTGGTTATGCATTGTTATCACCCGGTTATTACTGTGCCCACTGATCAGTTGCAGCAGGGCTTCAGAAACTGAATAGGGCGCATGAGGAACAATGCTGGCAGGCTGACCGGGCAAAGCGGATGAAAATTTTTGCCACAGGGCATAGCTGTGGGCAAAACGGGCCGCGGCATTGTCGGGGTTGAAACCCGTCGCCTCAATGAAATTATGAAAGGTTAAGCCCGACTGTTGTTTCAATACCAGGGTATCGGCCGTATTGCAGATATCACCTACGGCAACAATGCCCGCTTTACGCATTGCCGCCATCGCCTGCCGGATGGGTTCCTGAGTGGTTGCTTTTTGTTGTTGCCGGCTTTTCATCACCGCTAAGAGAAAGTCGACCATGCCCGATCCCGGGGCTATCTCTCCCCGCAGGCCTGAAAGCTCCAGATGGCAATGGCAGTTGATAAACCCGGGCGAGAGAATGCCCTGGTAGTATTCTGCCTGCTTTGGTATGGTATAGCTGATATCGGCCACAACACCTTCAGCATCCAGCACCAGCACCCCATCGGGAATGATCTCTTCACCGGTAAATAAATATTCAGCATGAATATATCGATAGGCCATGGAAACATTATTAGATTTAACTTTGCTGCCCTAAAAAGCGGTTAAGTCCGGCCATTCTGCAACAAATAACCAACGCCGGTGCCATCAGCCTTAAAAGTAAAGAATCTATGTTAGACAAGCTTGACGCGATAAAAGCCCGCTTTGATAATCTTGGTGTGGCCCTGACCAATCCGGAAGTGGTGAACGACAATAAACGTTTCATTCAGGTTAGCAAGGAATACCGCAGCCTGGAAAAGATTGTCGAAGCCCGGCAATCCTGGCTGAACCTGAAAGATGACCTGGCATTTTACCGTGAAGCGCTGAATGGAGGTGATGAGGAGATGCGTGAAGCGGCAAAACTAGAATTACCTGATCTGGAAGAAAAAATATCGAAACAGGAAGAACTGATCCGTCAACTGCTTATACCGAAAGATCCACAGGATGACCGGAACTGTATCTTGGAGATTCGTGCCGGCACCGGTGGCGATGAGGCCAGTCTCTTCGCGGGCGATCTGCTGCGTATGTACCTTAAATATTGTGAGAATAAAGGCTGGAAAACGGCGATACTCTCCGAAAATGAGGGCACCGTAGGCGGCTATAAGGAGGTTCAGCTCGAAGTGATCGGCGATGATGTTTACGGGACCCTGAAATTTGAAAGTGGTGTTCACCGCGTACAGCGTGTACCCGATACGGAAACCAGCGGTCGGGTGCATACTTCGGCGGCAACAGTTGCCGTGATGCCTGAAGCCGATGAGGTAGATGTAGAAGTGAAAGACAGCGATGTAAAAATGGAAACCGCCCGAAGCGGGGGCGCTGGCGGACAAAACGTGAACAAGGTAGAAACCAAGGTTTTACTTACGCATATTCCCACAGGTCTTGTAGTGATTTGTCAGACCGAACGTACCCAGCTTGGTAACCGGGAAAAAGCCATGCAGATGCTGAGAACAAAGTTGTATGAAGAAGAGGTCCGCAAGCAGGAAGAAGAAATATCCCGCCATAGAAAAAGCCTGGTAAGCACCGGCGACCGCAGCGCCAAAATCAGGACCTATAACTTTCCACAGGGCAGGGTTACCGATCATCGCATCGGGCTTACTGTCTACAACCTTGATGATGTATTGAATGGCGAAATTCAGGAATTCATTGATGCCCTCCAATTTGCTGAAAATGCGGAAAAAATGACCCGTCAGGAATCCTGATAACTTTTTGTTGGAATTTTACCACAATCTGGCAGCCGGTAGATGCTGAACTGGCATTGGATGCAATGTTAATTATTCATCAATTCAGCCTAAATTATACCTGTACCCGGTGTTAAAGGCGTTCTTTTGCATAATAATGAACGGTTGCTATCCGTTTACCTTTTCTTTAACGTAATTCCTGTAACCTATGGCACCGGTTTTGCGTCAGATAGAATAGAAGTTTTCTCATAAGCAGTAAAATTTTCTCATAAGCAGTTAGTTTTGGTTACGGCCCCTGTTTCCACAGGGGCCATTTTTTTGTGCCTGGCTTTGGAAGTTTGAATAGGGTGAAGGTGCAGGTAAGGTTCCCGCAGATGGCGCAGATTTTAAGCAGATTACGCGGATATATCAAAATCAGCGCATATCAGCTCAAAATTTGCGGAATCTGCGGGAAATGTATTACAAAATCGGAGATCAATAACTTTTGTGATAGAAGAAGATCAACCCTAATCCGGAGATTAGCGCTCCAAGGCTATTAGCAGCAATATCCACGAGGTCAAAATCGCGGTTGGGGATGAAAGCCAGTTGTACACATTCGATAACAGCTCCAAGCATGATGGCGTAAAAAATCAGGGTCCATACCCGCACGCTCCAGCGTCCATTTTCAATCCGGCTTCTGAAATATACCCCCCACCAGAAGATCAGCCCGCCGAATAAGATGAAATGCGCTACTTTATCAATATTGGGAATGGCGTAAACATTGGTAGTAGGAATAGACGAACCCGGCATCAGCAATAACACAAGCAGCAGGATGGTCCAGCTCAGGGGTATATAAATATTCATTGAAAAACGGTGCAAGGTGGTTATCATAGGTAGCGAACATGCAAAAATCCTTCCGGAAAATTCCTTTGCCTATACAACGCCTTTATCCGTAGAAAAGTATAGCCTTTCTTCTAATTATCCGGTGATTTCCTGATAAGCCGCGGCATCCATCAGGTTATCAAGGTCTGCCGGATCCTGAGGTTTAAGTCTGATCATCCATCCCTCACCATATGGGTCTGAATTCACCAGTTCGGGAGAGGAGAGCGCCGGATTAACTTCGAGGATGGTTCCCGAGATGGGCAAAAAGAGATCGGACACGGTTTTCACGGCTTCTACTGTTCCGAAAACTGCGCCGGCCTCAAGGGTCTGACCTACAGTTTCGATTTCCACATATACTA
>JAEYRC010000345.1 GCA_023409675.1 Bacteroidota bacterium | reverse complement strand
CGGCGGATATTAGACCGTATAGTAGGCTTTGAAATTTCACCGGTGCTCTGGAGAAAGATGAGCATGAAGAATAACCTGAGTGCCGGCCGGGTACAAAGTGTGGCCGTTCGGATCATTGCGGAACGGGAACGCGAGATCAATGCTTTTACGCCGGCAAGCACCTTTAAAATAGAAGCACGATTTACCGCCAAAGATAATCAGGACCGGGAGGTGGTTTTTTCGGCTGAAGGCAAAAAGCAACCCAATGCCGCCTCGGCCAGGAAGTTTCTGGAATCCTGTACCGGCGCAGATTATACGGTAAGCGATATCCAGATTAAGCCAGCGAAGAAATCACCCGCTGCACCGTTCACTACCTCTACCCTGCAGCAGGAAGCAAGCCGGAAACTGGGCTATAGTGTCAGCCGTACCATGTTGCTGGCACAGAAGCTCTACGAGAGTGGTCGCATCACGTATATGCGTACAGATTCGGTAAACCTTAGTGATACGGCCATGGAAGATATCCAGTCGAATGTCACTTCGCAATTCGGTAAAAAATACTTTCAGCAACGGAAATATAAGTCTAAGAACCAGTCAGCCCAGGAGGCGCATGAAGCTATTCGTCCTACCTATATGGAAACGACAACCATAGAAGATTCGGATACCCGTAAGCTTTATGAACTGATCTGGAAACGCACGATTGCCAGCCAGATGGCTGACGCGGAACTGGAAAAAACTACAGCTAAAATTTCCATCTCCACCAATAAGGAAGAATTAACGGCACAGGGTGAAGTGTTGAAGTTCGACGGTTTTCTTAAGGTTTATATGGAAGACCGCGATGATGATGATATTAATGAAGATGAAATGCAGGAAGGGATGCTGCCACCCCTTGTTGTCCGGCAGCAATTGCCGCTCGTGGAAATGCGCGGCGTAGAACGTTTCAGCAGGCCCCTGCCCCGCTTTACGGAAGCCTCCCTGGTAAAAAAGCTGGAGGAACTGGGAATTGGACGACCATCAACATATGCTCCTACGATTTCCACCATCCTCAAAAGGGGGTATGTAGAAAAACGCGATAAGGAGGGGGTAAAACGTAATTTTCAAATCCTCACCCTGAAAAAAGATAAAATTACGGCGAGCCAGCAGGAAGAAACCACCGGCGCTGAAAAGTCGAAATTATTCCCGACTGACCTCGGGCTGGTGGTCACGGATTTTCTGAAGCAGCATTTCGACGATATAATGGATTATAACTTCACTGCCCGTATTGAGCAGGATTTTGATGAAGTAGCTGCCGGGAATCTGAAATGGAATAAAATGATCGATGATTTTTATAATCCATTCAAAAAAGAAGTTGAAAACACTATTGAAAATGCTGAGCGCATTAAAGGAGAACGTGAACTGGGTGTTGATCCTGAATCAGGGAAGAAGGTGATCGCGCGGATGGGACGATATGGCGCTATGGTGCAGATCGGAGATGTGGCGGATGAAGAAAAACCCCGTTTCGCAAAACTTAAAAATACCCAGAGTATTGAAACCATCACCTATGATGAAGCAATGGAACTGTTCAAACTGCCCCGCACCATTGGGGAATTTGAAGACCTGCCTGTGGTGATCAATATCGGACGCTTTGGACCATACATTTCACACGATAAGAAATTCTACTCGCTGCCCAAAGACCTTGATCCTTATGAAATCAGTCTGGAAGAGGCTACACCGATCATTGTAGAAAAGCGGGAAGCAAAAGAGAAAAGCACCATCAAAATCTTCGAGAAAGAAAAAATTCAGATTCTTCGCGGACCTTAAGGTCCTTATATCAAACAGGGACTTCGAAACTTCAAGATCCCCAAGGAACAGCAGGAAAAGGCGGCTGAGCTGACGCTCGAAGAAGCTCAGGCGATCATTGAGGAGCTGAAGAAAAATCCACCGAAAAAAACGTATCGGAAAAAGAAATCATCCTGACCTGCATTGACCGCCTCCGTGGCATGTGCTATACCTGCTTTGGTGTACATGCCCGGGTGGGTGCATTTTTTGCAACTTATGCGGAAATGAACATTTCGCGCTAAGTTGTGGATAATAATGTCGTACAGCAACCCTCTGGATATCCGATATTAGTTGCGGAAGAAGGAATAAACCGTTGAAATCATGGAGCAGAATAAAGAGATAAATGCCTTGTTTTCACTGATCGATGATCCGGACGAAGAGGTTTTCGGTGTGGTGTCAAACCGTATTGTAGACTATGGCAAGGGTATTATACCAAACCTGGAAGATCTTTGGGAAAATACGCCCAGTGAAAATATACAGTCGAGAATAGAAATGCTGATCCACCGGTTGCATTTCCGCGATCTGTCGGAAGAATTTGACCTGTGGAACCGCAATTCCCATCAGGATCTGTTATCCGGAGCCCTGCTGGTGGCCCGTTTTGAATATCCAGACCTGAATACAGCCCAGATTTATCAGGATATAGAAAAATTACGCCGGAATATCTGGCTTGAACTCAATACCTTTCTGACGCCTTTAGAGCAGATCAATGTGTTATCAAGCATATTGTATAATTACTATAACCTGAAAGGTACCGATGTATCGTACCAGACGCCGGCCGAATTTCTGATCAATAAACAAACGGAATCCAAAAAAGGGAATGCGCTGGCGAATGAAATCCTATACCTCATTCTTTGTGATTTGCTGGACATCCCCGTCAGGGCAATCAGTATTCCGCGCCAGTATGTTATGGGGTATTTCAAAAATGATTACGATTTTGAACATCCCGACCAGGTACATTACAGTGCAGAATTCTTCATCGATCCGATCAGCGGCCAGCTTTTTTCCCATAAGGATCTTGATACCTATTTCAAACGCATCAATATCAGTTCGGATCCTGAATTTTTCACCCCATTGAGCAACCGAAACATCATCCGGCAATTATTGGTTGAGTTCAGCAAATGTTTTAATACCGAGAAAAATGACTACAAGCAAACCGAACTGCTTGAGCTGGCAAAATCGCTGGAAGACACTAACGGTCTTGATTAAACGAAATTACACGCAGTTCATAAAATAAAAAAAACCTCTTCAGTTGAAGAGGTTTTTATTTTATGTTCGATTATTCGATCAGAGTTCAAGTTTCCAGCCATCGCGGTATTCGCTTTTCACGAACTGGTTGGCTTCATCGAAGTTGGTGATCTTCATATTCTTCGCATCCCAGAGCAGTTTCTTGCGGCCGAGGTATTTGTCGCCCCATCCTTTTAGATTAGGATTCTGCATCATCCAACTTCTGATCGCCAGGTTACCGATCAGTACGCTTTCGGTAAACGGACCGGCATATTCGAAGGGAGAACTGGTAACTCCTTTACCATAACCCTCGAAGCAGGCATTCACCCATTGGAGGTAGTGCCCTTCCGGAACGCGTTTGATCGACTGGGCAGGCATGGTCTTTTCCTTCATCAGTTTGGTAGGCAGCAAGCGTGGATTGGCGCCATAACAATCGGCCATCACTTTACCTTTGGTTCCTTCGAAGATCACACCACCGTCCCAGTTGCCCATTTCTTCATCGGGTCCGAGTTCTTCAGGGCGCTCAGGCAGCAGGCCGCCATCCATCCAACTCACCTTGATCTGACCTGAGC
>JAEYRC010000329.1 GCA_023409675.1 Bacteroidota bacterium | reverse complement strand
TATATGGGCCTTGAAAGCGGTAAGTCGCTGCTGGGAATGCCCGTTCAGCATATTTTTATCGGCAGTTGTACCAATTCACGAATTGAAGATCTCCGTAATGTAGCTCAGATCATCAGGGGCAAAAGAAAATCCGATGATGTTCAGGTAATGATTGTGCCCGGATCGCAACAGGTGGCCGCGCAGGTAATGGCCGAAGGTCTGGATAAGATCTTTCAGGCCGCAGGATTTGAAATCCGTCAACCGGGTTGCTCAGCCTGCCTGGGGATGAATGAAGATAAAATCCCGGCTGGTGAATATTGTATTTCAACCAGTAACAGAAATTTTGAAGGTCGCCAGGGTGCGGGTGCAAGAACCTTACTGGCCAGTCCGCTTACCGCCGCCGCCTCCGCATTGACGGGCGTGGTAACCGATGTGCGTGAGTTAATGCAGGAAGCCTGATAAAAAAATTATTATGAAAGCATTCACCGCTATACAATCCCGTTTTGTTCCGGTTCCGATTGAAAATATCGATACCGACCAGATTATTCCGGCCCGTTTTCTGAAAGCAACCACCCGCGACGGTTTTGGAAAGAACCTGTTCCGCGACTGGCGCTATTATAATGACGACGAAAACCAGCCAAAAGAAGATTTTGTATTGAACCAGCCGCAGTACCAGGGTGAAATTCTGGTTGCCGGAAAAAATTTCGGTTGCGGATCATCGCGAGAACATGCGGCCTGGTCAATTCTTGACTATGGCTTCAGGGTGGTGGTATCCAGTTTTTTTGCCGATATATTCCGGAATAATGCCCTGAACAATGGAGTACTGCCGGTTCAGGTTTCTGAACCTTTCCTGGAAAAAATTTTCGCGTTGGGAAATACTGATACCCTCAGTGTTGATCTGGCGGCACAAACTATTACCATCGACAAGACCGGAGAATCCGAAACATTCTTCATCAACGACTATAAGAAAACCTGTCTGCTGAATGGATATGATGATATTGATTACCTGATCAATATGAAAGATGAGATCGAAATTTTTGAAAAAAACAGATCACTCACGATCTGATAAACGCTTAAAATGCCTGTATGCATAAGAAAATAGCCGTGATTTTGGGAGATGGAATCGGACCGGAAGTAACCCGGCAGTCGATAAAAATTCTTGATGCCGTTGCTCAGCAATTCAATCATCAATTCAGTTATGCCTATGCCCTTATGGGCGCCTGCGCCATCGATGAAACGGGTTCACCGCTTCCCGATGAAACCATCCGGATCTGTCTGGAAAGTGATGCTATCCTTTTTGGCGCGATAGGGCATCCAAAATATGATAACGATCCAAATGCTGCCGTAAGACCGGAGCAGGGCTTGTTGAAACTTCGTAAAACCCTGCAGCTTTTCGGCAATATTCGTCCCGTTACCGCTTACCCGGTTTTACAACACCTCTCGCCACTTAAAGCCAAACAGCTCGAAGGTATCGACATGGTGATCTTCCGTGAACTCACCGGCGGTATTTACTTTGGCGCGAAAACCCTGAGTGATGACGGCCAGACAGCCTCTGACGATTGTGTATATACACGCCGGGAAATTGAACGCGTTGCTCATGCGGCATTCGCATATGCGCGCAACAGGCGGAAAAAGCTTACGCTTGTCGATAAAGCCAATGTATTGGAAACATCCCGGCTGTGGCGCAAGGTGATCCAGGAAATCGCGGAGGAATATACAGATATCCGTGTCGATTATATGTTCGTTGATAATGCAGCCATGCAACTGATCGTCAACCCGGGTCAGTTTGATGTAATTCTTACCGAAAACATGTTCGGTGATATTCTAAGTGATGAAGCATCTGTACTGAGTGGCTCGCTCGGGTTGCTGCCTTCCGCATCGGTAGGTGAATCCATTGCACTGTTTGAACCTATTCATGGTTCATATCCGCAGGCTGCCGGAAAAGATATTGCCAATCCACTTGGTTCTATATTAAGTGCGGCAATGATGCTCGATCATTTCTCGATGCATGATGAAGCCCGGCTGGTGCGCCAGGCGGTTGAATGGACCCTGGCGAACGGTTTTGTATCAAGAGATATTGATCCGGCAAACAGCTATTCCACGTCAACAATTGGTGACCTGGTTCGCGATTTCATTGAAAACAGAATTGCCTCAGACATCAACCGTAATAACATGGCCCTGAGTAAATCAACCATCATTTGATGGGAACTGCGATTGATCGACCATTGAAAAAATAAAGTTCTTTTTTTATGGACAGGTTGAGTATATTTGAGCAATACTTCATTTTAAATGACTCAACAGCCAGCCGTATATAATACTATTCTTTCCGCGATTATTATCGTGGTGATTATTATTATTCCCTTATCCGGGGAGGTGGTTACGTAATTTAATAAATGCTTTAAATATACCCGACCCGCCTCCGACAGGCGGGTTTTTTTATTCAATTTCTTCCATAAAAAACAACATCATTCAATATGGCAACTTACTATAACGAACAAACGATACTGTATATTAATGGCCGCTTCAAACGTGCTGCCGATACCAGTATTGATCTGTACAGCCAGACCCTCCACTATGGGTATGGCGTATTTGAAGGCATCCGCTCCTATGCTACGGTGTCTGGTAAAACCGCCATATTCAAAGCGGAAGAACATTATGAGCGTTTACGGATTTCGGCGGAAGCGCTGAATATGCCCTTTCCCTGGTCTGCTGAAGAACTGATTGCCGCGACCTATACACTCCTGGAAAAGAACGGCCTGTCGGACGCGTATATCCGGCCGCTGGTGTATGCCCCGGCAAATATGTCCTTTGCGCCAAATGCAACTTCAAACATCACCATTGAAGCCTGGAAGATGGAGCCTTTTCTGGGCAACAAACTGCTTCGTGTTATGACCTCCTCCTTTCAGCGCCCTAACCCGGCGGCATTTAAGATTCATGCGAAAGCAACCGGGCATTATGTCAACTCTATCCTGGCCAGTCAGGAAGCTAAAGCTAACGGCTATGATGAAGCGTTGCTGAATGATATGAATGGCTATGTGGCTGAAGGTCCGGGCGCCAATATGTTCTATGAGAAGAATGGCAAACTGTTCACGCCCCGTCCGGGAAATATCTTATCCGGAATCACCCGGGCAACGGTGATGGAGATATGTGCCGGGCACGATATTGATGTGGAAGAACGGGATTGTACAACCGAAGATTTGCTGCAGGCCGACAGCGCGTTCTTTTGCGGCACCGCTGCTGAGATCATCGGGTGGGAGTCACTGGATGGAAAACCTTTTCTGAAAGAATGGAACAATACCCTGGGAAAAATCATCCAGGATGCTTATAAAGATAAAGTAACTCAAAAACAAGCTCATCGCACTGCAGTTCATCAAGCATAAAACAATTATGACTCAACCTATCAACAAATATTCCAGAACAATTACGCAGGATGTTACCCAGCCTGCCGCACAATCGATGTTCTATGGCATCGGACTTACCGAAGAAGATCTCGCCAAAGCGCAGGTGGGCATAGTGAGCATGGGTTATGATGGCAATACCTGCAACATGCACCTGAACGACCTGGCGCAACTTGTAAAAAAAGGGGTTTGGGAAAATGATCTGGTAGGGCTCATCTTCAATACCATTGGTGTGAGCGACGGAATGAGCAATGGAACAGAAGTGATGCGCTATTCGCTGGTTAGCCGCGATATTATTGCCGATTCTATTGAAACCGTTTGCGGCGCGCAGTATTACGACAGTTTGATTGCGCTGCCAGGCTGCGATAAGAATATGCCCGGTTCTATAATGGCTATGGGCCGACTGAACCGTCCATCACTGATGGTCTATGGCGGCACTATCGCGCCGGGCCATTATCAGGGGCAGGACCTGAACATTGTTTCATCATTCGAAGCGCTGGGACAAAAAATTGCAGGCACTCTTTCTGAAGAGGATTTTAAAAATATTGTGAAGCTTTCCTGCCCGGGTGCCGGTGCCTGCGGTGGCATGTATACAGCCAATACCATGGCCTCAGCCATTGAAGCGTTGGGCATGAGTTTGCCCTATTCCTCCTCCAATCCGGCATTAAGTGAAGAAAAGAAGCAGGAATGTCTGGATGCCGGAAAGGCTATCCGGTATCTGCTTGAAAAAGATATCACCCCATCCATGATTATGACGCGCGAAGCCTTCGAAAACGCGATTGTAGTGATCATGGTTTTGGGTGGAAGTACCAATGCCGTACTGCACCTGATTGCTATGGCAAAGAGTGTAGGCGTAAGTCTTACGCAGGATGATTTTCAAACGATCAGTGACCGTGTACCGGTATTGGCCGATTTCAAACCCAGCGGCCGATACCTGATGCAGGATCTTCATGCTCATGGCGGGCTGCCGGCTGTAATGAAATACCTGTTGCAGCAAAATCTGCTGCATGGCGACTGCCTGACGGTAACCGGTAAGACAGTTGCTGAAAATCTTGCTGAAGTACCAGACCTGGATTTTGAAAAGCAAAAGATCATTCTGCCACTTGACAATCCGGTTAAGAAAACCGGTCATCTTCAAATCCTTTATGGCAATCTTGCTGAGGGCGGAAGTGTGGCGAAAATATCCGGCAAGGAAGGTGAAAAATTTGCCGGTCCCGCAAGAGTATTTGATGGTGAATTTGAATTGATAGCGGGAATACAAAGTGGAAGGGTTAAATCCGGCGATGTAGTGGTCATCCGCAATGTTGGTCCGAAAGGTGCTCCCGGAATGCCGGAAATGCTTAAGCCAACTTCTGCAATTATCGGAGCAGGCCTGGGCAAATCGGTAGCGCTGGTCACTGACGGCCGCTTTAGCGGTGGTACGCATGGGTTTGTGGTAGGACATGTAACTCCCGAGTCTTTTGAAGGCGGACTTATTGCTTTTGTTCAGGATGATGACCCGATAGAAATAGATGTTGCCGCTAAAACCATCAACCTGATGATCCCGGCTGAAGAAATCAATGCCCGCAGAAGCTTATTTGTGCAACCCGAACTGAAGGTTCGCTCGGGTGTCTTATTCAAATATGCGCGATCGGTAAAAACTGCCGCTGATGGCTGTGTAACCGATGAATGATTGTAAGCAGATAAGTTAACTAATTGAAATACGAAGTTATGATTACGCAAGAAGTACCAGTAACCCCATCGCCTGAAACCCGCACAGAAACCGTCACCGGGTCGCACGCGGTGCTGAACGGTCTGATCAGCGAAGGTGTTGATACCATTTTCGGCTACCCCGGCGGCGCGATAATGCCTATTTATGATGCCCTCTATGATTATAAGGACAGGCTTTCGCATATACTTGTCCGTCATGAGCAGGGAGGTATTCATGCCGCACAGGGCTATGCCCGTTCTTCCGGTAAGGTCGGGGTGGTTTTTGCAACCAGCGGTCCTGGTGCCACCAACCTCATCACCGGCCTTGCCGATGCCATGATCGACAGTACACCACTGGTATGCATAACCGGACAGGTCTTTGCCCACCTGCTGGGTACTGATGCTTTCCAGGAAACGGATGTGATCAATATCACTACGCCGGTTACGAAATGGAACTACCAGGTTACTGATGCCACAGAAATTCCTTCCGTGCTGGCAAAAGCCTTTTATATCGCCGGAAGCGGCCGGCCCGGACCCGTACTGATTGATATTACCAAGAACGCGCAGGTACAACAGTTCTCTTTTTCCGGTTATGAAAAATGTACCCATATCCGCAGTTACCGGCCCAAACCGATTGTGCGCCGGGAATATATTGATAAAGCGGCTGCACTGATCAATTCTGCAGAAAGACCCTTTGTCATCTTTGGTCAGGGTGTGATTTTAGGCAAAGCCGAAGAAGAATTCAAACAGTTTATTGAAAAGGCCAGGATACCGGCAGCATGGACCCTGCTTGGCTTAAGCGCGTTGCCTACAGATCATCCCCTGAACATGGGAATGCTGGGCATGCATGGCAATTATGGACCTAACCTGCTGACTAATGAGTGTGATGTGCTGATTGCTGTTGGTATGCGCTTCGATGACCGCGTTACAGGCAGACTGGATAAATACGCGCGACAGGCGAAGATCATTCACCTGGATATTGACCCGGCAGAAATTGATAAGAATGTAAAGGCTGAAGTACCGGTATGGGGTGATTGTAAAGAAACGCTACCACTGCTCACAGAACGGCTGGAAGCCCGCGATCACAGTAAATGGATCAGCCGGTTTGAAGATTGTATCCGCCAGGAACATGAAGCGGTTATCGACAGGGAACTTGCGCCGGGTGAGGGTATTATGACTAAGGGCGAAGTGATCAACGTACTCAATGAATTGACCGGAGGTGATGCCATCATTGTTACCGATGTGGGCCAGCACCAGATGGTGGCCTGCCGGTATTCGAAATTTACGCAATCTAAAAGTAATGTTACTTCCGGCGGACTGGGTACTATGGGCTTTGCACTGCCCGCGGCAATTGGCGCTAAACTCGGCGCACCTGAACGCGAAGTCATTGCCGTTATTGGAGACGGCGGATTCCAGATGACCCTGCAGGAACTGGGCACAATAATGCAGTCGGATATTAATGTCAAGATACTCATCCTGAATAATGAATTTCTGGGTATGGTACGGCAGTGGCAGGAATTGTTCAACGACAGAAGATATTCTTTCGTGGATATAAAAAGTCCCGACTTCGTTCAGGTGGCTAAAGGCTATGGTATTGAAGGAAGAAAAATCAGCAACAGGGAAGAACTGCGCGATGGACTGAGTGCCATGCTTAAAACAAAGCATTCTTTCCTGCTTGAAGTTATGGTTGGGAAAGAAAACAATGTTTTCCCAATGGTGCCCCAGGGCTGCAGTGTATCAGAAATTCGGTTAAAATAGGCTGCATAAAGATTAGGCTGCAGCGTCAACAAATAAGAGCATTATGAAGCAGGAATTTACCATCACGGTATATACAGAAAATCAGATCGGTTTACTAAATCGTATCGCCATCATTTTCTCGCGGAGAAAAATCAATATTGAAAGCCTTAACACTTCTCCTTCGGAAGTGGAAAGTATTCACCGCTTCACCATTGTGATCAGTGAAACGGAAGACGTGGTGAAGAAACTGGCGAGGCAGATCGAAAAGCAGGTTGAAGTGCTGAAAGTGTATTACAATACCGGTGAAGAAATCGTCTGGCAGGAGCTTGCGCTGTATAAAGTTCCAACGGAAGAGATTGCTGAAAAAGTGAAGGTCGAACGCCTGCTTCGTGAGTTTGGCGCCCGCGCCGTAGTGATCCGAAAGGATTATACCATCTTTGAAACTACCGGTCACCGTGAGGAAACGGATAAGCTGATCACCGTACTGGAACCGTATGGTCTGATCGAATTTGTGCGCAGTGCACGCGTGGCTATCATTAAAGCCAGCAGTGGTTTTCACGATAAGCTACGTGAATTCGAAAGGTCAGAACCCGGAGAAGAGCCGGTTGAAAATGAATACCTCAATCAGCAGGATGAAGTTTTCAGTATGTAACTCCAACCATTCCAAAATCAATTCAATAAAAATCACAAACTCAAACTAATGGCAAAATTAAATTTCGGTGGGGTAGAAGAAAATGTTGTGACTCGGGAAGAGTTCCCCTTATCAAAAGCCCAGGAAGTACTAAAGGATGAAGTCGTTGCCGTAATCGGATATGGTGTTCAGGGTCCGGGCCAGGCCTTGAATCAGAAAGAGAACGGTATCAATGTTATTGTAGGGCAGCGTAAAGATTCCAAATCATGGGATAAAGCAGTACAGGATGGATTTGTTCCCGGCCAGACGCTCTTTGAAATTGAAGAAGCGCTTGAGCGCGGAACGATTATCTGTTATCTCTTAAGCGATGCCGCACAGATCAAACTCTGGCCAACGGTTAAGAAACATCTTACCCCTGGGAAAGCATTATATTTTTCGCATGGCTTTGGTATTACCTATAATGATCAAACCGGAATCATCCCTCCACCGGATGTTGATGTTTTCCTTGTTGCGCCCAAAGGTTCAGGAACATCACTTCGTCGTATGTTTCTGCAGGGGCGTGGCCTAAACAGCAGCTATGCGATCTTCCAGGATGCAACCGGAAAGGCCTTCGACCGGGTGGTAGCTTTGGGTATTGCTATTGGCAGCGGATATTTATTTGAAACTGATTTTCGCAAAGAAGTTTACAGCGACCTGACCGGTGAACGCGGTACGCTGATGGGCGCGATCCAGGGCATCTTTGCCGCGCAATATGAAGTGTTGCGCAGTAAAGGACATACTCCTTCAGAAGCCTTTAATGAAACTGTTGAAGAGCTGACCCAGTCGCTGATGCCGCTGGTAGCTGAAAATGGTATGGACTGGATGTACGCCAACTGTTCCACTACGGCGCAGCGTGGAGCGCTTGACTGGTGGAAGAAGTTCCGCGACGCGACATTGCCGGTGTTCAATGACCTGTACGAAAGTGTCGCTGCCGGAAAAGAAGCGGCAAAATCAATTGAGAGTAACAGTAAAGCCGACTATCGCGAAAAGCTGGAAAAAGAACTTTCAGAATTACGGGATAGCGAAATGTGGCAGGCGGGCAAAACGGTAAGAAGTCTGCGCCCCGAAAATCAGCCGGCAAAATCCGCTTCAGCAGTTTAATGATCCGTTATGGAAGAACAACTTGTTTTAACGCTTACACCGCAGGCTCCCGCAGCAGAACATGCTGCGGAGCCTGATTTTCATGCGGCGGCATCAAGGCTCAACGGCGTCATAAACCGGACACCGCTGATGCTTAACCGCAACCTTTCCCGTAAATATAACTGTAATGTATACCTGAAGCGGGAAGATCTTCAGGTGGTGCGATCGTATAAGATTCGTGGTGCGTACAATATGATCTCCAAGCTGCCCGAATCGCTTACCGCGAAAGGAGTAGTATGTGCCAGTGCCGGAAATCATGCCCAGGGATTTGCCTATTCCTGCCGGCTGCTCAACATCAAAGGCGTGGTGTTTATGCCGATCATCACCCCGAACCAAAAGATCAGCCAGACCAAAATGTTTGGTGAAAACAATATCGAGATCAGGCTGGCCGGCGATACTTTTGATGATTGCCAGGTGCTCGCCCGGCAGTATACCATCGAACAGGATATGGTGTTTATTCCACCTTTCGATGACCCGCGTATTATAGAAGGCCAGGGAACTGTTGCCGTCGAGATACTGGATGATCAGCCGGATATCGATTACCTGTTTGTACCTGTTGGCGGAGGCGGACTGGCGTCTGGTTGCGGCAGCTACTTCCGGCGCTACTCTCCCAAAACCACCATCATCGGCGTTGAGCCGGAAGGTGCCCCCTCTATGCTGGAAGCCTTCAAAGCCGGGAAGCCTGTAACGCTTCCCTCTATCGAACGATTTGTAGATGGCGCCGCGGTGAAAACCGTAGGTGCGCTAACCTATTCGATCTGTAAAGAAGTTATCAGCGAAATGCACCTGGTTCCGGAAGGGAAGGTCTGTTCGTCTATACTTAAACTTTATAATGAAGATGCTATCGTTGTAGAACCGGCAGGCGCATTATCGATTGCCGCGCTGGATCACTATGCAGATCAGATCAGGGGAAAAAATGTTGTATGTATCGTAAGCGGCAGTAATAATGATATCGACCGCATGCAGGAAATAAAGGAACGGGCCCTGCAGTTTGAACAACTCAAACATTATTTCCTGATCCGTTTCGCACAGCGTCCCGGTTCGTTGAAAGAATTTGTCAACCATGTTCTGGGGCCGAATGATGATATCACCCGTTTTGAATACATCCAGAAACACAATAAGGAAAAAGGACCCGCATTGGTTGGAATCGAACTGCGGGCAGCCGAAGATTATGAGCTGCTCATTTCCAATATGCAACGCTTCAGCATCAACTATACCGAGCTGAATAAAGATGCCACCCTTTTCGAATACCTGATCTGACGATTGCCTGCCTGAATTCCCTGACTCCGGAAGATAAATAACGGAATAAAAATTTGCGGATTTTTTTGGGAAATATTCAATATTTCGGTGATTCTTTTGTATTTTCAGGCAGATTGCCCCGCCTTCCTTAGAAAAATCTATACTTTTTTATTGTTTTATTGAATAACGTCAAACATTACACTTAATGGCCGGACAACACGGATTATACCGTTCTGAATTTGAGCATGATTCCTGTGGAATCGGTTTTGTCGCCAGCATTAAAGGCATCAAATCGCATCAGAACAT
>JAEYRC010000291.1 GCA_023409675.1 Bacteroidota bacterium | reverse complement strand
ATCGTAGGTGGTACCGCAACTCGGACAAATGAATTTCCGGTTTACCTGTGTTTCCTGCACAGTTTTATCAACAGGTATCAGCCGTAGCGGTTCTGTTGTGGATATGAACAAAATTGGTGTTCCGAAGGAATTGTCGTTATAATACTGATAGGGGCCCTTTTTGCGGTAATCACAGCCCAGGTACCAACGCGCTTGCGTAACCGCTCTGGCTACGTCATAACCATCCAGGATACCCGAATAGAACTGCTCAACAAATTCGCAGGACACCGCTTCCGTTACCTCATTCTGCATGGCAACAACGGCAGGGATACCACCCTGAGCCAATTCAATGGCCAGGCCACGGCCATCCAGGTTGATCTGGCCGCTTTCGCAGGACTGCAGCACGATCATTACCGGAGCATCAAAATCGTGATCTTTCATAAGGTTCAGAAAGTCGCGGGCATTTCTCCAGTCGACCAGATTATCCTTCACCATACCGATAGCCGCCTCCTCATCTTCCATTATCGCATGCCCGTAAAAGTGCAGTACATAGGGTTCACCTTTGATCAGGTTCACCACAATATTTCTCAGGTCGGCAGTGAACGTGCGAAAATCCGGATCTAGGAAATAATCCTGAAATACGGGCGTGCTAAGGTCGGAAGGGTCTTCAGGAAAGCGCTTACGCAATACTTCCAGTTTCTTCCGCAGGAGTTGCTCATCAACGGGTTTATCGGCGGGATTGGAGATCACCGTTACCAGGTGTAAAACAGGATTTGATTTGAAGGATAATACGGGGTTCTGTTCATGCCCTACCGATCGGTATAGGTCGAACTGCTTATTGCGGTCGGCGCTCAGGTAGAACTGTTCAATATTTTTATCAGGATTAGCCTGCACGAGAATGTATTCCCATGGAAGCGCTGCCAGGTCAGCCACTTCCTCTTCAAACTCAAAAATTATTCTTGCCCGGCTGTCTTTGTCGCGCAAGGTCATATTCAGTCCGTTAAGGAAGAAATCACGCAGGTCATCATTGCGGCAAATCACTTTATACAGCAGGTTTCCGAGCACTTCAAAATCATTCTTCTCAAAGATTTCGGTCAGCCGACCTTTATTAAGCACCTTGTGAAAAATTCGGGAGACACTGAGCTCCAGCTTTATCACATCTTTTTGAAAATCGGCAGGCCTGTCAGTGGAATCCGATTTATACATCGATATCCGACCCGGTGAAAATTTGATCTTTATAAAATGAATGGTGGGCATGACTTATTTTAAGTTCAAAATTTCAAGCGCCTGTTTATCCATTTCTTCTTCCCATGGATCTTTTGACGATGCGGCTTTCCGTTCACCACTTAACTCCCTTCGATCATCTATCATTTGTTTGATCTCTTCGCGGTACTCTTCAATAAGTTCGCTAACCTGCGGACGGATTAAATCGGGGCTGGAACGAAGCATCCCCTGCAGGGCAAATAGTTTTCCGTTGATCAATGCCTTTTCCGATTCATCGATATTGGGCATACCGGTAATCAGTTGCTGCAGGTCGCGGAACTGCTGATGGAAAGGCAGTGTTTCAATGTCATTGCGCGAGCTGCCCGACAAAATACTGTACAACACGTAATCAGCATCCCGGAAAGGCTCAGCCGTATCGGCTGAATTGCCATAGTACAACTGATGTTTACGGATATACAATTTTTTAGGATCGATATCTTCTTCCGGCGCATCAATCAATACATAATAGCCGGGAAGAAAATCATTGCTGAGGGCCTGAAATTCATTACGCTGACCAACCACAGGCTGCAGATCATCATTACTCAGCAATTCGTCGATACCATCTAAAACAATATCGGCCACTTTAGTATACTGACTGACCAGTTTCCCAAAGCTGCCCATATAGGTAGCGCTGGTACTTTCCAGTATCTTCATGATTTTCCGGATATAATCTTCCCGCTTCAATTTGGCCAGCACAATACTAATAGCAAAGTCGCCCCCGCGATACGGATGCTGTCCCGCCACAGTCGTATTCTGAAAAATAAATCCATTGGGTAATTTACCAATCTTGTTCTCCAGCATGGTCGGTCCAACCAGAAATGGAACGGCATGCATTTTTCCATCATAAACAAATTCTGAAGTCACCATCACCACCGGTGAAAAAACGGAAAACCAGTTTCGTTTTTGTGTCAGAAACATCTCATTCACCACCACCATAAAATAATGCTGATTGCGTGTAAAGGGCGTACCCAGGTACTTCGCATTATCGATGTTTTCATCGGCTATTTTCAAACGCGAAGGAAGCCTGGTCTTTGCTCCCCTGATTTTTGACCAGAGATCAGAAAAAAACATTGCGAATAATTTAAGGTTGTAGAAAGGGTGTTATCAGGGGGAGCGGAACTGGCAGAACTGTTCTTGTAATTTAAAGAATTAAACCCAGATCACGAATGATCGGCCAATATGAAGACGAAAATATTCCGGAAATCACGGTTAAAATCAGGTAAAAATACCTGCCGTTGCAAAGCTTAAAAGTTGTATATTAGAACAAATGATTGCTCACTAAAACTGCTCTAATGAAAAAAGTTTCAGACATTCTTTCCCGCAAAGGAAAAAACATCACCAGTGTATCCCCGCATACCACCGTCCTGGAGGCGCTGAAGATCATGGCTGAACAAAACATCGGATCCGTACTGGTCTTACACAATAACCGATATGCCGGAATCATCACGGAAAGAGATTATTCCCGAAAGGTTATTCTCAAAGGAAAATCTTCTACGGATACCCAGGTAGCCGAGATCATGTCTGCCGATCTGCCCAGGGTCACCCCTTCTGACAGTATTGAACATTGCATGCAACTGATGTCCGATAAGAACATTCGTTATCTGCCGGTTTTTGAAAATGATGAACTTGCCGGAATCATATCGATCAACGATGTTGTAAAAGAAACTATTTTATCACAGGAAGAAACCATCTCCCAGTTGAAGGATTATCTGCACGCGAGCATGTGATCTGCAAAAATCAGGAGTAACCATATTAACGGAATAATAGCGGGTAAGGCAACCCGAATGTAAAACAGCGCAGTTTTGCACTGTAAATGCTTATGCGTGCATACCAGAATATTCTCGTTTGTGTTTTAGTGTCAAGAAGACCTTTCTAAGTTAATTCTTCCACCGCTACAAGATTCTGCAGCGCGACTGTTATTGGAATCAGTCCAAGCTGAATAACAGCATTTTTACCCCGTATTTCATTTACCGTTCCTACCTGGTGATTGTTTTTCATCAGCACTTTCTGGCCCACGGCGATTTCAGTTTTCAGTTCGCGGTATTTACTGCTGAGCTTTTTGCGGCTTTTTTCGGTTGCGGTTTTTTTAGGCTGACCGAATAGCAAAACCTGCATTTCCCGTACAAGGTTATTTTTTTTCTCCTCTCCATCCGCTTTGCGCCAGTCGGTGACCAGTTGTTTTAATTTGCGTTCCATATCCCGCAGGTAAGCGGTTTTTTCTTCAGTAATCTTATTCTGGTGCTTGAGCAATTCAATTTGCTGATGGTGCTTTTCCTTATTCAGCAGGTTTTCCATATTCTTTTTCAACCGCTCATTTTCGGCGATTAGCTTATCCAGGGTCTGCTTTTCCTGATCAATATGCCGCAGGTCCTGTTCGGTTTGATTCAACAGTTTATCGAGCCGGAAATGTCCTTCATCTACCAATGCCCGGGCTTTCGCGATCAGTTCCGGCTTTAGCCCTATGCGCTCGGCAATGGAAAAGGTATAGGAACTTCCGGGTTTACCGGTGATCAGCCGGTATAAGGGCAGCAGGTGTTGTTCATCAAAAGCCATAGCGCCATTGAAGATACCCGGTGTTTTATTGGCCATTATCTTCAGGTTCAGGTAATGCGTGGTAACAATACCAAATGCGTGCTTTTTGATCAGTTCCTGCAGGATAACTTCAGCAAATGCCCCGCCCATATTCGGATCACTGCCGCTGCCTAACTCATCAATGAAAAAAAGCGTTCTTCCGTTGGCATGCTCCATGAAATATTTCATATTGAGCAAATGCGCGCTATAGGTACTGAGGTCGAATTCCAGGCTCTGCGTATCCCCAATATGAATAATCACCTGCTTAAAAATTCCAAACTCTGAATCCGGATGAACCGGAACCAGTAATCCCGACTGGATCATCAGTTGCAACAATCCAACTGTTTTAAGGGTTACGGTTTTGCCTCCTGCATTCGGACCGGAAATCAGCAGGATCCGATTCTTTTCATCCAGTTTAATGTTTACGGGATGTGTTTGCTTTTCCGCCTTTTTATTATAGAGATACAATAAAGGATGATAAGCGTTAATTAAATGAATATAGGACTTGTCCTGCAGGCGGGGTAATGAGGCATTCAGCTCCAACGCGAACCTTGCTTTTGCCCGAATGAAATCGAAATCGCCGGTAACCTGGTGCCATGCATGCAGTAAGCCTGCGTAGGCCGAAAGCCTGGCTGTCAGTTCTTTCAATACCCGGTACACTTCTTTTGACTCCTGATGCTCTAAAGTAAACACATCATTGTTCAGTTCGATGGTTTCTTCAGGCTCGATATAAGTGGTTTTGCGGGTGTCACTTTCACCATGTAAAATACCTTTCACCTGGCGCTTGTACTCGGCCAATACCGCCACTACCCTGCGGCCGTTAAGAAAGGATTCTTCGATATCACTTACAACGCCCGCTTTTACCAGTTTCTGAACAATCCGGTCAAATAAACGCCGCAATTCCTGGCGCTTTTTATAGAGACTCATTCTTATCCGCGACAATTCATCTGAAGCTTCATCGCGTACCTGGCCATGTTCGTCAAGCACATCATCAATAAGTCCGATTACCGTCTTATCATACTC